>NZ_DINY01000066.1:0-36138 GCF_002426075.1 Empedobacter sp. UBA5528
GACTGATAAGTTCTAAATCAAAAAGTTTAGGTCTTCTACGTTGATAAATTAAAAGTGTATCTGTTGATATTTTTCTTAGAACTTCCAATATTCTTTCGTAATTTGCAAGTAAGTTGTTCATTGTAAATGTTTTGTAGTTAAAACAATTTACTGATTTTCAATCAAATGAACAACTTTATTATTTAGTAATCAAAATGCACAACGGGTGTTATCTAATTTTACGCAACACAATTATCATTTATTTCTCTGATCGTACCTGCTATCTTCGTTGATACTTCTTGACCAAATAGTTGAATCATTCCTCCTGAATACACATCAGAAAAAGGTGAATTAAATAACTGGTTTAAGTCCATCACTCCATTAACAGCAAAATAATCTATTATTAAATTCATAAATTGAATTTGTTGAGTATTTAAATTTGCAAAATTTACCATCTTAGAAAATGCATTTTGTGCTTCAACTTTATCTAATCCTACCACTGAACGTATAAATTCACCTAATGGCTTATCTCCATAGACCTCTTGGAATAATGACTTAGACCCTAGACTTCCTTTCTCAAATAAGAAGCTTTCTATATAGGTTAAGTCAGCAGGAGTTATCTTGATGTTCTTTTTAATTTTATCTATCGTTAAATCAAATTGATTCTCTTTGATATATCTTTCCACCTTTTCTTTGTAAGCTTCCTTATCAAAAGAATGTGCTTCATAGATTTCAGGTGATTCATTAACAGCGATTATATTATCCTCGAAGCTTGTAGTTACTATTTTCTTCGCTTCTTCTGTTAAGAACTTAATTAAATCTCTTAGTTCAACTCTTATATGCTCTAAACCTAATACACTCATATCACTCCAATAATCATCTTGTGTAATATGATTTAAGGTATTCAACTTTGCTTTTACTTGTGGTACAGAAGTTTGCTTCTTTAATCTATTCGATATTCCAATCACTTTCTCAGTTAAATAAACTTGTCTTCTTTCTCCATTAAGATTAGCAGTCATAAAATCTAACATCATCAAATCAAATGATAATGCAGCAGTATCTTGACTTTTTTCGAAGACTAAAGGAGCTAAGTCATTTAATAACTCATACGTATCAGCTTTAGACAGGTCATACCATTTCTTCTTTTCTAGGTATTTGTCTAAAGTTTTGAGATAAGGTTTTACGACAAAGCTTGTACGCTTTTCATTGTTGATATTTGCTACTTGTTGATGAACATAAGCTAATAATTCTTCACCTAAAGCTTTTAACTCTTCGTCTTCTTGAATTAATAAAACTTGTGCAAGATTCAGTCTTATTCTGAAAATACGTTCAGCTAAAGACATCTGTTTTACAGGTTCTATTCCTTTTGGATTTTCCTCAAAAAATTCAAAATTTTGACAAAAATCTAAGATTAAGAAATCCTTTTTATGCTCTCCAAATCCAAATAGATTTTCGCATAATCGAGTTCCTCTACCGATCATTTGCCAGAATTTCACCCTACTTTTTACAGGTTTTAGAAAGACTAAATTTACAATTTCAGGCACATCAATTCCTGTATCTAGCATATCTACTGAACAAGCTATTTGAGGATTTTTGTATTTAATCTTGAAATCATTTAATAAGTCGTGTCTGTATTCTACTGTATAATCAATTACTTTTAAGAATTGATCTCCATATTCGGGATAAGTAGCATTGAATCTTTGTCTTAAAAATTCTGCGTGTTTATTTTTCTTTGCAAATATGATGGTCTTCCCTAATTTATTACCACCATCTACTTTTATTCCATGCTCCATCAGGTACTCTAAAATAGCATCAGCAGTATTGGTGTTATAAATCCATTGGTCTAAAGCCGTAGATTCTATTTCATCAGGAAATTCTCCTGTGATTGGGTCTGCAAATTCTTCTTCGTATTCTTTCTGTTCTTCGGGAGATAAATCACTATACTTAATTCCTTCACGTTGAAATTTAGTCTGAACAGAAAATGACTTATAAGGTACTAAGTAACCATCTTTGATGGCTTTATCTAAATCATAGTTATACGTAGGATTTCCTACATTTAATCCAAATAATTCGTAGGTATTTCTTTCTGAAAAATCGACAGGAGTTGCAGTTAAACCAATCTTTAACCCATCAAAATAATTAAAAATTGCTTTGTATTTGTTGTAAATAGAACGGTGAATTTCATCAAAAATAATCACATCAAAATGTCCAACTCCATAAGTGCGAGTATCTCCTGTTTTATCTTCGTCTATTAAATTGATTAACGTTTGATAGGTAGAAAACACAATTCTACTTCCTACATCTTCTTTTTCTTCTCGTAAATCTACAGAAGGAAGATTAGGCAAATAATCGTTTAAGTTGTTCTTGGCTTGTGTAACTAAAGCTGTTCTATCTGCTAAAAATAAAATCTTCTTTGCCCAATTGGCTTTTGATAACACATCTACCAAAGAAGCAGAAGTTCTTGTTTTTCCTGTACCTGTTGCCATTACCAATAAAGCACCTCTGTGTCTGTCTTCAAATCTTTCGGCAACAGCTTTTATGGCTTCTATCTGATAATAACGATTGGTAATATCTTCATCAATAGGCATTTCATTTAGATTACGCTTATTGGTTCTTCTTTGAATGTTAAGTTGTAACTCATCTTTGGTATAATATCCTTGAACTTCTCTAATTGGGTAAAACCAATCGTAAAAAGAAATTTCGTACCCATTTGTTAAGAAGATATTTGGTAATTGACCAAAAGTTTTTTCTAAACATTTGGCATATAATTCGGCTTGATGTCTGCCTGAATTTATATCTCTTGATGTTCTTTTTGCTTCTACAACGGCTAAAGGCTTTCCGTTATCTCCCCAAAGGACATAATCTGCAAAACCTTCTTCTTTGTTGTTTGGCATACCTTCTACACGAAACTCTTTGACATTGGTTTGAGAGATATCCCAACCCATTTCCTCTAACATATAATCAATTAGAAGTTCTCTTGTTTTGGCTTCATTAGGATCGGCAGGTGGTAATATTTGTTGTTGCGTTTCTTTTCTGTTGGCTTCTAAAGCTTCTTGTTCCTCTTTTTGTTTTTTCTCAAGTTCTGTCTTTGCATTTAATTCTTCTTGCAGTTGTTGAATCATCTTTTTTTGCTCATTCACCTGAGAAGAAAAAGATTGTGGAATTAAATCTTCTTGAAAAAGAGGTTTGCTAACAACATCTCCACTATATAAGGTCATTAAATAATAACTAACCGAATGCAAAAGTTGCAAAACATGTAAAGCTTGGTCTTCTGTTATCTTGGTTTTACCTGTATTATGCACTGCTTTATTCCCTAATTGGCGAATAGCGTGCATCATAGACAACAGTTCTGGACTTTCTATAATTTCTATAAAGGCAGGTTCTTTCATCAAAGAATTGATGGAAGTGTCATAAGGCAAACGCAAAGTAGGCTCACTCTCGTAGATAAAGTTTACCCACGTTTCTAATGTTTTCCTCAAATATAAACCTGCAATGTCTAAATTCTCGTAGATGTATTTTTCTGCTTCTTTGGCAGATGAAATAACAAATTCGAATTCAGTAGGATAATTATAAAAATTACTCATGTTGTTTTAATTATCATTAACTGGTAAAAACCCCTCTATATCTAACAAATGTATAACTCCTCTTAGAAGGTGATTGTTTTGAAACATCAAAATATATCTTCTTGCACCTTCTTCTTCTGGTATCAGCATCTTTTTATCAACTAATTTTTTAATTTCTCTAGAAATTTGAGAAGTGTTTTTATTCGATAAAATATCTTTTAAATCATCGTTTTTGATGACTTGTAATTCTACCGTTTTTTTTAGAATTTTTGCTTCTACGTCTGTAACAAATTTTCTTTCTAAAGAATAATTAATTGCAGGAATAAGAATTTTAGATTTCAGGTAATTATAATCAGATAATTTATCTACTTTTTCTATTTCTTCTTTTAATCCTCTCAATACATATTCGCACCATTCTAAGATTCCTTCTTTTGTTCCTGTATCAGCTTTTGATAACATATCGTAGTATATGTTTCTGTTACTACAAAAAACGGCAGTTGGATTTATGATACGACCAGCATTTATGTTAAGTCCACTTTTTACAAGCATAGCATAAGTAAAAAGGCGTACTGTTCTTCCATTTCCGTTGCCAAAAGGATGTATCCAAACAAAACGATGATGCGCAATTGCTGCTTTTAACAAATCGTATTTGGTTGAATTTTCTGAATTGATAAACGAAAATAATTCTTCCATATAACTTTCTACCAAATAAGGTTCTGGTGGCAAATGGGTAGAATTATTAATTTTTAAAGAATGATTTCTATATGCTCCAGGTGTTAAATCGCCTTCACCATAAGGTGGAGGAGGTAAATTGTTAACAGCTATTTTATGCAATTCGCTAATCATTATTCTGTTGATAGGATATTCTTTTACCTTGTCTTCTATAAACTCCATTGCTTCATCAATGTTATCTATTTCTAATAATTTTGACGTTAGCGCTCTTGGAGAATCATCAATTTTGGTTTCTACATATTCAGCAATTGTTGTATTGTTTCCTTCAATCCTTGCAGATCCCATACTTTCTAACCAATGAAAAATACTTTTTAACTGAAAAAAAACAGCAGGATGTGTAGAACCACCAAGGTCTTTTTTACGTAAATGTTCTAACTCTATGATGAGGTCGGTAAGAGGCGAATCGAAATCTGGTTGAATTAGACTTAATTCGTAAGGACTAAACGTTGCTGACATGATAAAATTATTTGCACCAAATTAAACAATTATTTGCCAATAAAAAAATAATTATTTGCCAAACAACAACAACAAATGCTCTACTATCAAGAGTTTATATAAAAAAAAATCGTGCAATTTTTTGCACGATTAAAATAAAACATTTGCGTATTTACGTAATTTTATTTGCTTTTTTATGTGAAGCTAAAACTTTCTTGTAACAAGGCTTGGAATAAGTTTTCTGATGCTTCAGCTTGTTTCTTCACCAATTCTTTTTGCGCTTCTATATTCTTGATTTTTTCTGCAAATTGGTTTTGGAGTTCAACTTTAATATTAGGTATGAATTCTTTATGAACTATTTTTCTGTCTAAAGTAGGAACACCTGCCCCATGAGCAAATCTATCTATTCTTAGATTATTTAATAGATATTCTAAATAAGTAATGTTATTATCATAAATTTCATAACTATATAATGTAGTATTTAAAGGCCAACAATTTTGTTCAGTTCTATGAACTTTCCCTATTGTACCTGATCTACCTGTAACAATACAAGGCTTGTTAGTTTTTGAAATTGTATGATAATCTAAAATTCCATTTGAGCCATAAACAGGTATATTACCATTTTGATTTCTATCTTGAACTGGTAAGTCATATCCCCTTTTTAACTTTAAAACTTCTTCAAAATTTATTAAATCCCACCCTTTCTCATTATGTACAGGGTCACCAAACATATCAATAAAAATAGATTGTGCTAGCTCATCATATTGCTTTAAAAGTTCTTGGTCTTTTTTGCGTAAAGCATCTGCTTTGTCTAACTTTTCTGCAATTGCTTTTTGAGTTACTAATGAGGGAAGGGGGATTTGGATTTTTGAAAACTTAGAAATCCAATATCGTTGATGTTGTTCAGAATTTATTTTAATAGTTTGAATTAAATAAAATAAGAACTTAATATCAGCTATATTTTCATCACAACTTAAAATTTTCATTGCAGAAGATTTCACCTTAAATGGAAAATCTACATACTTTGTTGCAGTTGTAAAATCATCAAAAATAATTACAGGATAATTTTGATAAATATTCTCTTTTTCATTAGTATAACCTAAGATAAAAGATTTACCTGCTGTTAATACAGGAACATCATATTCATCGTTATAAATATCACTTTCTACTATATATCTTGTAGGCTGTTCGTAATTTAAAACTTCACCTAATTCTACAGTCTTAAACATTATTTTAGATTTAATAATTCTACCATTAAATCATTTCTTTCCTTATCCAATTGCTGTATAGAAGCTATAATATCCGCAGGTTTAGCATATACCTTTTGTTCGTAGATTACTTCTTTGTATTTGTTAATACTTAAATCATACGCATTCTTTGCAATTTCTTCTTTTGGTACACAAAAACTTTGTTCCGTTCTTGCTCTATCAACTTCGTTCTCTCTTGTATGGAATCTTGTAATAATATCTGGGATATCATTTTCCTTAACAGGTGCACGTTTATCATCTAAACTATACCCATCTGCTTTCATATCATAAAACCATACATTTTCTGTACCACCTGCATTGGTTTTTGTAAACACTAAGATGGCAGTAGAAACTCCTGCATACGGTTTGAACACACCACTTGGCATAGAAATAACTGCTTCTAAGGCTTGGTTTTCTATTAGCTCTTTTCTAATCTTTTTATGGGCAGTAGAAGAACCAAATAAAACCCCATCAGGAATAATTACTGCACAACGACCTCCAACTTTTAGTCCTTTTAGTATTAAACCAAGAAAAAGTAATTCTGTTTTCTTAGAATCAACTAAAGCAATCACTTTTTCATCCACAGCATCTTTATCTAAACTTCCTTTAAACGGAGGGTTAGCTAAGATTAAAGATACTTTCTCTTCAAAATCTGCATTAGCTTGTGATAAAGAATCTACATCTTTTAGTTGAGGGTTTTCAATCCCATGTAGAATTAAGTTCATTGCTCCAATTCTAATCATGGTTGGGTCAAACTCCATTCCTGTAAACATTTCATTTAAGTAATGTTTTTGAACTTCAGGTTTTAGCAATTCATCTTTGTAATTTTCTTGTAGATATTCTGCAGCACCAACCAAAAATCCACAACTCCCTGATGATGGATCACAAATAGTATCTTCGGGAGTAGGCTTCATCATTTCTACCATCATTTTGATGATATGTCTTGGTGTACGGAATTGTCCATTACTTCCTGCTGAAGCAATTTTGCCTAACATATACTCGTAGACATCACCTTTGGTATCTTTGTCATCCATATCCACTTTATCTAACATCTCAACTACCTGTGCTAATAATCGAGCAGTAGGAATCATAAAATTGGCATTCTTCATAAACTTAGAAAAGGCAGTACTTTTCCCACCAAAGTTTTTCATATAGTCGAAAACGCCATTCTCTTTTTGGAAAAGTTTATACATTTCTTCAGGAGAAACATTCTTAAAGTTACTCCATCTTAAATCCTGGTTTTCTTCTGTGTATATGTAGTTAGAAGTGTTACCTGTAATAATAGCTTGTTGTTCAGCTCTATTCTGTAAATCATCTAATTGTTTGATAAAAAGTAAAAAAGTGATTTGCTCTATAACAGATAAAGGATTTGATAATCCTCCACTGTGAAAAGCTAACCAAACTTGGTCTATTTTAGACTGTAATTCTTGTGTGAACATGGTAAAAGTTTGAAGGGTAAAGATAAATAAAAATGCATAGTATATGAGTGTTTGCGACTGATTAGATATTTTCTGGATTATTATGTTTTAAATGCACAACCACACGAATTTGTTGTTCTGGATGCTCGGTCGGATCTATTTGTTGTATCGCTGCGTCAAAGATTTTATTATAGTTCATCGTAAGCAATTTATAAAAGACTCTATTTTCGGTACGTGGTACAAAACCTAATTTGTAATCTTTGTAATATATAGCTACGGCTCTGGCATCGAATTTATTTTCGGTTTCTAATTCTAACCTAAGTTCTGTTCCAACTTTTAGTTTTTTGAAACATAATGCAGCTTCGTAAAATGTAAGTCCTGCAATATGAAAGTTTGCTAAATGTTCTCTTTTTGTTTTCATGATTTGAATTTTTTTAAAAGATTATTTTGCAAACTAGTTTTGATCTATGCAGCTTAATTGCATTAATAGAAATCTTTTAATTTTTCTATTCTTGATTTTAAATTTTGAACTAATTCTATTGGTTCTATTACTTTCATATTTTCGCCATACGAAAGAATTAAAGATTCTAATTCGTAATTTAACTTAACTTTAATTTGTAATCTATTCTCTGCTATTTTTTGAGAACCATGAATCGGTTTTGATTTGATGTAGGGGATGATATGATCTGACAGCTCTATCCTAACAGAAACAAGTTTATTCTCTATATTATTTGTAACCCCAATGATATCCTCAAAATACTCATCAAAATCCACCTCTGTTGGAATGTAAGTTTCCTTATTAATTTCGATCCCTTGAATTCGATCTAATGCCAAATTTTGAAGGTATTGATCCTTATGGTTCCACCCAAATAAAAACCAACGTTTATTGAATTGTTTTAAGTGATAAGGTGAAATACAGAATTCTTGTTCATTTTCTGTTTTAAATGATTGATAAACTATTTTGATTGTTTGGTTGTTTTTGATGAAATTATATAAGGGTGTTAGATGTTCTAATCCTATCAAAAATTCGCTTTCCTCGAATGAAATTAATTTTTGATTGCCTTTGTTATCTTTCACTTCATTTAATTTAGCTTCAATATTTTCTATTGCATCAATCCCAGGAATCCCTTTCATACGAGAAAGTAATTCTAACGTATTTTCTAAGGCTAGTTGTTCTTCTTGGTTTAATGGTTTATTTTGAATTGTAAAATTAGGATCTTCATAACGGTAAAATTTTTTACGGCCGTCTTTTATTCCAATGATAGGTGCTTCGTATCCTGCATCGCTTTCCATAAACTCCATATCATATAAAATTTGACGACGAGAAACAGATGTATCTTCTCCATAAAGTTCTTTTAAAACAATAGAACATTCATTGATTAAATCATCGATATAATAGTTACGAAATTGATTGCTAAAACATTTGTCTAATGTTTTGTATCTGATTAATGCGTTTTTGTTGACAGCCATTATTGATTAGGTAATATGTAAAAATAGGAATAAATCTATATTGCATAATAGAAAAGAGTATCCAAATTTGGATACTCTTGAATAGGTGAAGTTGGTTAGAAAACCTCTTATTTGAATTTAAAAGATTTTAGTTTAGGTGTTGTGTAAATAGGAGCTGAACTAACTGATTTACGTTCATATGCTGTTTTAGCTTTATGTTGATCTATAGTTAACAGCTGCATATTAGATGGAACATCTCTACCTCCTTGAGATAAAGGGATTACATGGTCAATTTGATAGCCTTTCGGAGTCGATTTATATCCTCTTGAATTTAAAAATTCTTTTTTGGCTGTAGAACTTCGTTGCACTTTAGGTTGACCAGTTGTTGAATAAGTCTGCCCATAAATATATGTTGTACCACTTACTTTATAAGTGGACTTATAAGATTGTGCAAAACTAAAGGTTGATGTTCCAAGGGAGCATACTACTATTCCGAAAACTAAAAAAAAATCTTTCTTCATGTCAAATGGTTTATAATTGTCGTACAAATTAAAAACCTATTAATGCAATGGATTTGCATTGATTTTAATATTATATTTTGAATTTCCATCCCTTCATCAAATTTCCATTTTAATATTTTTATAGATTGTAACTCAAAATATACTTTTATGATAATTATTGTGTGTGACATTACTTCCGTTTATCCTTCCTATCCGCAGGTACAGAAAGTACATTCATCATTTGTCGAAGGCGAGAGCGGACACGTTCGGTATAATACTTTTCGATTTCGGATGCTGATAGGTTAGTGGTGATATGGGTTTTGATGTTGAGGTTCATGAAGAGGTCGTAGCGAGAAAGAATAATCTCGTCCATGACGTTGCATTCGTTGCCGAAGTATTTGATGTTGTTTTCTGTACCTAAATCATCGAAGCAAATGTTTTTCATCGGGAAATCGAATGGGATGCCTTTGCTGTATTTGTCGATGGTGTTATAACCTTCTTTGATGAATTCGAAGGATACATCTCTGCACGTAGTGTAATAGAATTTGTGTTCTTTGACCATGATGCGTTGCATTAAACGGAACCACGTTGTTTTTCCGATTCCGATTGGTCCGGTTAGTAAAATTCCTTTGTCTAGGTCTATTGCTAACTCCTTGCATTTTTCTTCGTCGTTTAGGAAATAAGCAGCTAAACGGACAATATATGGGAAATCCTCTTTTTGAAAAGTGTAATTTGGGTGAATATGTTTACGTCCCTGTTGTTCCAGGTGAAATAAAAGTTTTTGATAATTGATCATAGCATTACAATTTGGTTATAAAGGTTCGTCGTATCGTTTGTTGATGGATGTGTCTAATGGTTTTTGAGTTGTAAATTTTGAATGTGTAGTGTATTGGGAAGCATTAATCATCCAATTATTCGCAGCTGCTTTCAACATTTTTAATTTTTGTTCGTATTCCGTAAAGGAGCAGTTGAAATAGTAGTTGAATCCTTTTTGAATTTCATAGTAAGTAAATTCCGTATCTGCTGTAAAAGCATATAGTGTTTGGTTTTTTTGCAAGCATTCTTTGTAAATTAACTTGAGTTTTTGAATGGGAATATGATAAAACTTTTTCCAGTTTCCCTTTAATTCTTGACTTTTGACTTGGATCGAAACACAGTAATAAGTAAATTCATTTTGTTTGTGTCGGTGGATAAAACCTGCAAGATGATGGTAACCGTCTGATAAACCTGAAATATCAATAAGAAAAGGAAAATATTGGTTTTGATTATAGTTGATTTGTCTGTTGTTTTTTAATAGTTCGCAAATTGCTTCTATGTCAACATTAAAATCTATGGATAGGGTTGGGGGACGAGGACATTCGCAGACATCATTGAAGTAAAAGATTAATTGCGGAATAAACAACAGTTGTGATTGATAATCTTGTATCGCAAACAAATTGATTTTTTGAATAAAGCCAAATGCATATTCTATCATTTGCATATACTGTTTGTTTAGGATATCTTGTTTTGCCTCGACTTGTGGTTCAATTTTCTTGATTACATCCCCATATCGATGAATAAAAAAGTTCAGGTACTTGATATATTCTTCATATACTTCAATTTTCATAGGCTCAAAAATTAAAATTGAAAATGCTTGTAGTAAAGATGTAATTCTCTAATATACAATAAATTATAAAATAAACAAAAATCCCCTCTAAAAAGAAGAGGGGAAGTAATTAAAGTACAGTGACTTGACCTAAATAAACAGACGGTGCAGCGTCTTGTTTTATGACGGATAAAAAACTCATCCAAACATGTATATCTGTTCCTTGATATTTTGGTAAAAATTGTAGTACATAGGATTCTTCGGAGCGTTTTACGGTTGTTTGTACAACCGTTGATTGTGCTTTTGTATTACCATCTTCTGCATACAATATAACTAAGGTGTCATTTTGATCTACAAGTTCTGTTGCATTATTGGTCCATGTAATCGTTGCCGATAGTGGATCGTCTGCTGTAATATTTACAGGTTGTGGTTCAAGTAAATTACCTTTTGTGAATTGAATGTTGTTGTACTGAATAGAAAAAGTTAACGTATCCATATCACATGAAATGGCTTGTAATAAATTTGCCATCGCTTGATTGTAAGGTGATTTTAGTCCAGACCTTTTTCCGTAATAGGTTTTAGCCAATGCTTTATACCCTTGTATAAATTGTACAGCAAAATTGAATCTGTCTTTTATAACTTGTTGTTTTGGCGTTGGTATACGATTTGATTTTCGTGGTCGCATACGAGATATTTCATGCCCTTCGATATTCGAAACAACAATTCGTCCAGTACGACCTCGCGTACCAGACAATAGAGAATCTGTAATTTTTCCCATTTTTAATAGATTTTAAATTAAACTTTATTTGACTTGGTTCAGCAACAATTCGAATGTAGACTGAATAGCTTTAAGTAATTGAAACCTGACGAGCCGTGAACGAAATTGGTGGATGATGAAGGGGAATGATTGCTAAGGATGTAGATGTTAGATATTAGTATTGAGGGGGTTGTAAAATGTACAATGTATTATGTAAAATGTAGATGTTAGATATGAGATATGAGATATGAGATATGAGATATGAGATTTGAGAAGTGAGATTTTAGAGTTGTAAATGTATTAAGTACAAAGTAGATGTTAGATATTAGTATTGAGAGGGTTGTTGTACAATGTATTATGTAAAAAGTAATAAGTATTTGAGATGTAATCTGTCAAACTTAATTCATTTCAGTTTCTCACCCAATGGATTGAAGCTCGTTTGCAAATCGTCTGTCGATTCTAAAATTCGTTGTTAAAAGAGAATTTGAATATTGAAAAAAGAGTTAAAAAACCGACGATTTAGAATCGAAATGCAATTCAAGTTTAAATTATTGGAATAGAAAAAGTTGGAGTATCTGAGTGGAGCGAGTTGCCAACTTTATGGAAATAATTTATTTAAAATACCTGAGCCATACCATGGCTCCTCCTCTTAATCTCAAATGTTGTTAAAATTGAATTTGAGTATTGAAAAAGGATAAAAATCCGTAAAACATTAAGCGTAGAGCGCAAAGCTTAATAAAACCTATGTTTCTATTGTGGTTAGAGAAATTAAGTGTTAAAAAGTGTTAAAATCCTGTATCGGTGTATATCCAAAATGACACTTTTCTGTATCGGTTGTGTATCCGCGCTGTATCCATTCTGTATCCATTGTGTATCCGTTCCGTATGGTTTGTTCGGTGTTCGTATATCGATGTTAAGTTGTAAAATGTATTATGTATTATGTATTTTGGTTTAAGAAATAGGATCTGAACATAATTTAGGATAATAAGAAAATAATTAATAGTTCTTTATTACGTTCTTTTTATTGATGACTTATTATTGTATTCATTTGAATTCATGTGCCCATCAGGGAAGTTTTAACACAAAAGGAACCAAAAGTTATTCATATGATTTATTATTATTTTTAAGGTATTCATGAATGCAAAGCATTACAAGACTGCGATTTTCAACGTTCAATCTTCATTTTACTCCTTAAAAATATAAATGACTCGCTATCGCTCACAAATCTTTTATACGCTCGTTTAAATGGGTTGAAGCTAGTCTGAAAATTGTATGTGTTTCTTGAAATTTGTTGATATAAGTGAATTCGTGTATTAATAACAAAAAACGTACAAGGTTAACCATAAACCGTAAAAAAACCAAAACCTAACAGATTACTCTATTTGGGTTTATCAGCGGAGATAGAGTGATTATTTCATATTCCCTAGAAAGAAAGTAATTCTAAGAAAACTCTAGATACTTCGTATCTATTATTTTTTTGTTTTTCCTTTCAGTTTTATGAAAATGAAAGGAAAAACAACTTCAGAAAAACAAAAAAACCAACAGATTAATCTATTGGTTTTTTTAGCGGAGAGTGAGGGATTCGAACCCCCGGAGGTGTGACCCTCAACAGTTTTCAAGACTGCCGCATTCGACCACTCTGCCAACTCTCCAATAACGCAGTCTACTGCGGTATTGCGAGTGCAAATATAGAACGCTTTTTCGTTTTTCCAAATTCTAAAAACAATTATTTTTAAAATAATTTTTAACAAAATGATTCTCAATAGAATATTTTTATTGTTTTTTTTGAAAAGAGTCGTTTATATCTTTGTTGTAATTAATTTTAGTCATGATTAGAAGAATTGAAGAAGTAGATTTTCCGAGATTGAGAGATATTTGGGTAAGTTCGGTTAGTAACACACACCATTTTTTAGCAAAAGAAGATTTTGAATATTATAAAGAAAATTTACCTAATTATTTTCCGCATGTAGCCTTATTTGGTTACGAAATCGGAAATCAATTGGTAGGATTTGTAGGTGTTGCAGAGCAAAATCTTGAAATGTTATTTATTCACAATGATTTTCGAAGAAAGGGAGTAGGGAAGACTTTATTAGATTTTTCTATTCAGGAATTGAATGTGAAATCGGTTGATGTGAATGAACAAAATAAACAGGCCGCAGAATTTTATTTAAGCCAAGGTTTTAAGGTTACTTCTCGTTCTGAAAAAGATAACGAGGGAAAAGCTTATCCTATTTTGCATTTGAGTTTATAATTTCAGGAGAGTAGCTTAACTTTGTCGCATATTTTTTAGCCATGCTTTCATCAACAGAATTATCATCAACTCAAAAAAATCGCATTCGATTCGCTGTTTCGCTCTTCTTTTTTTCGCAAGGTTTAGCTTTTTCGTCTTGGGCAAGTCGTATTCCGACAATTAAATCAGATTTAGGAATTTCTGAAGGACAATTAGGAACTTTGTTGTTGTTAATGCCGATTGGACAGTTGTGTACAATGGCGCTTTCAGGAAAATTAGTCGCGAAATTTGGAAGTAAAAATGTCTTACGAATTGTCGTATTAATTTATCCATTGATTCTTTGTTGTATAGGTTTGGCTCAAAATTTTTATCAATTAGGTGCTGTCTTATTTTTCTTTGGAGTAATAGGAAACATGTGCAATATTTCGGTGAATACGCAAGGAGTTGAGGTAGAGAAAATATATGGAAAATCGATTATGTCCTCTTTTCATGGTGCGTGGAGTATAGCTGGTTTTACAGGTGCTTTGATTGGTTTATTGATGATGAATTTGCATGTGAATACATTTTATCATTTTGTGATTATTTATGGCTTAATTATTTTGAGTTGGTTCATTAATAAAAAATATTTAGTCGATTCTACATCAACTCCAGCGAAGGAAAAGAAATCTATTTTCTCTAAACCAGATACTGTTTTGGTTCAACTAGGAATTATAGGTTTTTTGAGCATGGCAACAGAAGGTGCGATGTTCGATTGGAGTGGTGTTTATTTCCAAGATATCGTAAAAGCACCTCAAAATTTGGTTGTCGTTGGTTATGCTTCTTTTATGGTAATGATGGCAACAGGACGTTTCGTTGGTGATTATTTTATCAGTAAATATGGTAAACAACGCATCATGCAAATTAGTGGAATATTGATGTTTTCTGGTTTGATGCTTTCAGTATTTTTTCCTCAATTTATTGTGTGTACAATTGCATTTATGATGGTTGGATTGGGTGTTGCGTGTAATGTTCCGACAGTTTATAGTGTAGCGGGAAAAAACAAAAATGTAAATCCAGGCGTTGCATTGGCAATGGTTTCAAGTATCTCTTTTTTAGGATTTTTGATGGGACCACCACTGATTGGTTATATTGCTGAAGCTTTTGATTTGAGATATTCTTATGCGTTATTTGCTTGCTTTGGGTTGATTATGGTTTTTATGGTTGGCAGAATGAAAATCTTTAAAAGCATTAATAACTAAATTATAGCTTTTCAAAAAAAAAGTAATGATTAACTTGTAAGAAGTATACATAATTATAAATTTGCCTTTTTAATTATTATGAAACAAATATGTTTCGAATTTTAGTAAACAATAAGTTTTTTAACGTAATCCTTTCAATATCGTACACATTAGCTATTATAGCATTATTGGTAATGTTTGGATTTGGATTTCCTGTTGAGTATAAACTTTATATAAACATTTTTTTTATCATTCTACTATCTGTCGGAATTTTAAGAACAATACTTAAATATGTTTATTTTAAAGAAAAAATTATTCCGCGAGTCATCATTTTTGATATAGTAAGTATACTATTTATTCTTTATTGCATTAAAATGCAAATAACCGATTATAGTTGGTTTTTTGTCAGCAAATATTTGCAATTTGCTATTGTTTTAAAATTAGTAAGAGAAATTGCTACACCTAACCTTAATTTCAAACGTTCTGTAATTACTCCTCCCCAATTATTTATTTTCAGTTTTTTTATTTTAGTTTTTGGAGGAGCTTGTTTACTTATGTTGCCAAAAGCAACATATCATCCAATTTCTTTTTTAGATGCATTGTTTACTTCTACAAGTGCCGTTTGTGTAACAGGATTAACTTCTGTTGATACTTATATAACTTATACGCCTGTTGGTCATTTTATTTTAATGTTATTAATACAAGCAGGAGGTTTAGGTATTTTGACATTTGCTGGATATATTGCTTATTTTTTCAAAGGAAATAGTTCTTATGAGAATCAAATAGCATTAGGAAGTATTGCAAACAACGATTCTTTGAGTGAAGTTTTTTCTTTTGTAAAAAGGATTATCTATTTAACTTTTGGTATCGAATTCGTAGGAGCTGTATTAATTTATATTTCAATTGCACCTTATAATATTAGTATTGTTGACAAATTATTTTTTAGTATTTTTCATTCAGTTTCGGCTTTTTGTAATGCAGGTTTTTCTACATTGCCAAATGGATTAATGAACAAAGGTTTTGTTCACAATTATGGATTTCAATCTGTTCTAATCACATTGATATTCTTAGGAGGAATAGGTTTTCCTATCTTGATTAATATTCTACGTTATACAGATTATTTAATCAGAAAATTAATTTCAAAAATTCTCCATAATAAAAATAATCGTAAGAATTGGGTTTTTACATTAAGTTCTAAAGTTAATTTAATCACCTCATTAACAATACTAATTATTTCTACAATCATATTATTCTTCGAAGAATATTATTCTACATTAGGACAACATCAAGGTTTCGGAAAGTTTATTTCAGCTTTATTTATCGCCATAACGCCTCGTACAGCAGGTTTTAATAATATGGATTTTTCTCACTTACAATTCTCTTCCATACTTTTGGTTATTTTGTTAATGTGGATTGGTGCTTCACCAGCATCAACAGGAGGAGGAATTAAAACGAGTACTTTTGCAATTGCAATTCTTAATTTTATTAATATTGCACGCGGAAAAAATAAAATCGAAATTTACAAAAGAGAATTAAGCCCTATCAATGTACAAAAAGCTTTTGCTACAATGACCTTATCTTTTTTAGTCATTGGAATAGGAATATTTTTAATAACAAAATTTGATAATCATTTACATCTTATTGATGTTGCATTCGAAGCTTTTTCAGCTTATTCTACTGTTGGTTTATCATTAAATTTAACACCTACATTATCAGATCCAAGTAAAATTGTTGTCATTACAATGATGTTTATTGGTCGTGTTTCAATGATTACAATTTTGATGGCTTTTTTTAAGAAAACTGTTTCATCTAATTATCGTTATCCATCAGATGATATTTTAATTTAAAAGAAAATTATGAAAATAATAATTATAGGTTTAGGAAATTTCGGCGCGGCGCTTGGTAAGAAAATGGTAAAGCTTGGTCACGAAATTATCGGTGTTGACAATAATATTCAACGTGTTGAAGCTTTGAAAGATAAGTTATCCTATACCATTTGTTTAGATGCAACAGATGAATTATCAATTAATAAATTACCACTAAATAATACAGATATTGTAATTGTAAGTATTGGGGAAAATGAAGGTGCCAATATTATGGCTACTGCTATTTTTAAAAATAAAAATGTAAAACGTTTGATTAGTCGTTCTATCAATTCTTTACACGAAAATGTTTTGCAAGCAATTGGAGTTACAGAAATTATTCGACCCGAAGCTGAATCTGCAGAACGTTGGACAAAAAAACTAAATGTGAAAGGAGTTGTAGATTCTTTTGAATTAAACAAAGAGTTTAGCATTATAGAGGTTGTAACACCAAATGAATTGGTTGGAAAAACATTTGATGAAATCCAATTCAAAAAGCAACATAATATTTTGGTAATGACAATTATTAAAAACAAAGAAGAAGCTAGTTTTTTAGGTCAATATAAAATTGTTCCAGAAGTACAAGGTTTTCCTACATCAAATACAGTAATTACAAAAGATGATGTATTGGTAATCTATGGAGCAAATCAAGAAATTTATAAATTCTTAAAGAAATTTAATATTCAATAATCTTATTCTTAAACTCTAATACATGTGGTTTATGGAATTTTAAGTAAAAAATAATTCCCATAAAATAACAGACAACATCTAATATATCTGCTGTATAATTCGAAGAAAATTTTGGCATAATAAATTCTAATAAAAGACTCAAAACAAAAGCAGTAATTACCAAATAACTTGTTGGATAAACATAAACTTGATTGTTGTATTTAATTTTCGAAATGATATAACTTCCTAAGTGCGTCATAGCAGGTACCGCAAAAATATCAGTTAAATAATGGTTGAGATACTCAATTTCTATGGAATAAATTCGGGTAAGTTTGATAAAAATCCAACTCAGAATATAAAAACTAAAATAAGTATCAAACAATTTCATTTTTTAGACAACAACAAGTATTATTAACACACAAAAAGCCCCAAGAATCATCAAAAATAGGAAGAAAGCATCGTCTATTAATTTTTGAGAGGCACTTCGTTTATCTTTTTTTTCTTTCATATGCTAACTTTGTGACAAAAGTATTTAATTCATCTCGAATTGCATAAGATGAATGTCATTGTAAAGTTTTTAAAATTGGATAGATTGAATCTTTAAAATATTTTCATAACTTTAAAACAGTAAATGATTGATAATGAAAATACTTTTATTCTTTCTTTTTCCAATTGCTCTTTTTGCGCAAGAAGTTGCTCAGAATGATAATCTTAAAAATAAATTGTTGATGAATTTTGCTCAACAATCTGGTTATTTTGATTTTAAGTATTCGCAAGATTTATCGCTTGAAAAGAATAATGAATTAATCTTGGATAATATGAAGAATTATATTAATCAGCCAACAAGTATTTCTCCTTTAAAACCTGTTGTAGAAAGAATTTCTTACGAATATGATGATTCAAAAACATACGGACAAAACTTATTTAGAAGTACTGTACACGAATTGTTTTTTAGTAAACCACTGAAATTAGGTAAATAAAAAAAGCCCAATCCTTGAATTGAGCTTTAAAATACTATAAAAATATATAAAAATTCTGAGCTTAGAATTTTATATCCTCTGTTGTTGCGATTAAATCTTGAATTGTTTCGCGACGACGAATTAAATAATCTTTGTCGTCAATTAACAAGACTTCCGCAGGTTTGAAACGCGAATTGTAATTCGAAGCCATCGAGAAACAATATGCTCCTGCATTGTGGAAACACAACACATCTCCTTCGCTAATTTCATTTATTTTACGATTCGATCCAAACGTATCTGTTTCACAAATATATCCCACAACTGTGTAATAACGGCTACGACCTTCTGGATTTGAAATATTTTCAATTTCGTGATGAGCACTATAAAACATTGGACGAATTAAATGGTTGAAACCTGTATCAATTCCTGCAAAAACAGTAGAAGTTGTTTGTTTCACAACATTTACAGTTGCTAAGAAAGATCCTGCTTCAGAAACCATATATTTTCCTGGCTCGAACATTAATGTCAAAGGTTTTCCGTACGCTTTTTCGAACTCATTGAAACGAGCTGATAAACGCTCTCCTAAATATTCAATATCTGTTTCGTCTGCGCCTGGATAGTAAGGAACTTTAAATCCTGATCCAAAATCGATGTAAGATAAATTCTTGAATTCTGCTGCAACTTCAAATAAAATTTCAGCTCCTTGTAAGAAAACATCAATATCTAAAATATCAGAACCTGTATGCATGTGAACACCATCCAAATGTAAACCTGTATTTTCTACAACACGTTTGATATGTGGTAATTGGTGAATAGAAATTCCGAATTTTGAATCAATATGTCCAACCGAAATATTTGCATTTCCACCTGCCATAATATGTGGATTAATACGCACACAAACTGGATATTTAGGAAAATCTTGACCAAATGTTTCTAAAACAGAAAGGTTATCGATATTGATGCGAACACCTAAATCAATTGCTTTTTTAATTTCAGCATACGAAACACCATTTGGTGTATAAATGATTTCTTTAGGCTTGAAACCCGCCATTAATCCCAATTCTACTTCTTGAATAGAAACTGTATCCAATCCTGAACCAAGTGATTTGAAATACTTTAAAAGATTAAGATTCGTGTTCGCCTTACATGCATAATTTAACTTTAAACGTTTGACTGTAGAAAATGCATTTGTCATCTTTTCATATTGCGATTTGATTTTGTTCGCATCATACACATACAGCGGCGCACCATATTTTTGCACCAATTCCAATAGACGTTCTCTATTCAGTTCCATTTTGTTTATTTTTTTGTTTAAAGTTAAATTTCAGTTGCCAAAATTACGGAATACAAATGGTTTTCTGAAGAAAATTCAGAATAAACTTATTATAAGTCAATAATTTCGAATATTATTTAAAAGTTTGAAAAATATTTCGAATATTATTCGGGAATAAATGTTTTAATCCCTCCACCATTCTTTGAAGTGAAAGACAGAATCGTTCAAATTTAGTGGTTCACCGATCATTGGAGTTAAAATATCGAGCTTATTTTGCTTACCATTCGCTATAATTTTTTCCAGAGGTTCGTCCCAAGCATGTTTTGCCAAAGCAAATTTTGCAGCATGAACAGGAATAATATGTTTTGCTTTCAAATCGTTGATAATTGCAGGTAAATCTGTTGGTAAAGCGTGAATATATTTCCATGCTTCGTTGTATTGACCATTTTCGAGAATCGCAAAATCAAACGGACCATATTTTTCTCCAATTTCTTTGAAATGCAAATCATAACCGCTGTCACCACCTAAAAATATTTTTTGTGTTGAGGTTTCCAGCACATAGGAAGTCCAAAGTGTAGTGTTTCGTTTAAATTTTCGACCAGAAAAATGACGAGCTGGTGTAAAAGTTATTTTTAAGTTATTTTTTAAAGTTAGGCTTGTGTTCCATTCTTCTTCGATTAATTGATCGGGCGAATAATTCCACTTCTCGAAATGTGCGCCAACTCCAAGCGGAATGATCACTTTATCCACTTTTGAACGTAATTCTTTCACCGTTTCATAATCCAAGTGATCGTAATGATCGTGTGAAATAACCAAATAATCAATCTTTGGAAAATCTTTTGCATGATACGTATTTGCTCCTTTAAACGCTTTATTGAAAATTGGTAAAGGCGAACCGTAATCACTAAAAACAGGATCGATAAGGAAATTAACACCATCCAATTGAATATAATAAGACGAATGTCCCAACCAAATAAATACATTATCATTTTTATCAATTGATATAATATCTGTCTGAATATGCGGAATAGAATCTTTAGGATTAAGTTTTGGATTTTTCGCACCAAAGAAAAAGTCCCACATCACTTTTTTAGTATCAAAACCTTCTGCAAATGCAGGCGTGTGATGAATATTTTGAAATTGTCCATTTTTATACAACTTCGATTGTTTCATTCGTTCCAATCGTTTTCCAGTTGCTTCAGCACCAAAAGTATTCATTTGTAGAACCGCGAAAGTTGCAATTACAAGAATTACAATCAAACTTAATAGGAAGTAAAGCATTCGTTTAAAAACTTTTCGTTTATTGATTTTTTTCATTAATGATCAAATGTATAAAATTCTTGGATTGCTTTTGAAATAATATATCTTAAGTAAACTGTAACATTTGTAACTTTCATTTTAATTTTGATTTACCAACTTTGTACACGTTTTAGAAAAAATATAAAATGGAATTTATCTTACAACCTTGGCCATGGTATATTGGCGGACCAATAATTGCGATTGTAATGCTTTTATTGATTTATTTCGGAAAAAGTTTTGGATTTTCATCAAACTTCAGAACGATTTGTTCTGCTTTGGGAGGAGGAAAATCATGTGATTTTTTCTCGTTTGATTGGAAATCTCAAAAATGGAATTTATTATTCTTAGTTGGTGCAATAATAGGAGGTTTTGTTTCGGTACATTTTTTATCAGATAATCAAATTCCTGAAATTTCAGAAGCTACAATTGCAAAATTGAATGCAATGGGATTTGAAAGTGCAGGAAAAGCATATTCTCCAACCGAAATTTTCGAAACGATGTCTTTAAAAAATATTGCTTTATTATTTGTTGGTGGATTATTAATTGGTTTTGGAACGCGCTATGCAGGAGGTTGTACATCTGGACATGCGATTTCGGGTTTAAGTGATTTGCAATTACCTTCATTTATCGCTGTTATCGGCTTTTTTATCGGTGGACTTTTGATGGTTCACGTTTTGTTTCCTTTAATTTTTTAATCTCATGAGAAGTTTAGTTTATATCATATTAGGCGTTATCTTTGGTGTAACCATGTACAAGGCAGAAACAGCCTCTTGGTTTCGTATTTTCGAAATGTTCAATTTTCAATCTTTCCACATGTACGGATTTATTGGTTCGGCTTTGGTTGTCGGTTTGATTGGAATACAATGGATGAAAAAGAAAGAAGCAAAAAATATCGATGGTGAAAAAATTGTGATTCAACCCAAAACAAAATCAATAGCTCGTTATTTGATCGGAGGAATTTTCTTCGGATTAGGTTGGGCATTGGTTGGTGCTTGTCCCGGACCAATATTTGTGTTATTAGGCGCAGGAGTTTATCCAATTTTAATTACAATTGTAGGTGCATTAATCGGTACTTTTCTTTACGGAAAAATTAGAAACAAAATCCCACATTAAACATGATAAAAGAGAAAATAGAAGCAACTTATCCGTATCAATTTGAAGATGAATTATTGAATGAAATTGATGAATTAGGATCTTTGATAGATTTTAAAGCGAATGATGTGATGATTGATTTGAACCAATTTATCAAGGGAATGCCAATTCTTTTGAGTGGTGCAATCAAGATTATGCGCGAAGATTTTGATGAAGGAGAATTGTTGTTGTATTTTCTCGAAAAAGGTGATACATGTGCCATGACGATGGCTTGTTGTTTAGGTGATAAACAAAGTAAAATACGTGCTGTTGCTGAAACTGATGGAGAATTGGTAATGATTCCGATTGTAAAAATGGACGAATGGTTGGCAAAATATCCATCATGGAGACGTTTTATTTTTGATAGTTACAATAATAGAATGGAGGAAATGTTGGTAGCGATTGACAATTTAGCTTTTAATGATATGAACGAACGTTTGAAAAAATATCTGTTAGATGTCGCAAGTATCAATAAAGGCAAAGTTGTGGTAAAAACACACCAAGAAATTGCTTACGAGCTAAATACTTCTCGTGTTGTCATTTCTCGTTTGTTGAAAGTGTTAGAAAAAGAAGGTTTCCTTCAATTAAACCGAAACGAAATCACGATTAAGTAAGAAATTATTTAAAAAATATATACAAAGGAAGCTCAGTTTTTGAGCTTCCTTTTTTTATTTGAAACAACTTATAGTAGAAAAATTTTCTAAAAATAATCTCATTTGTAACAAATGTTACAATCTATTTTGATACGGTCAATTACTTTTGTTTTTGTATTTCATAAAACAAATGATTGCCCGTATAGTTTATTTTGGATTATTGCTATTTACTTTTTTTCCTTTTGTAGAGTCGTCTGTGGCGTTACTTTTAGGGATTGGTTATGGTTTAATTTTTCAGAATGAATTTTGGGAAATCTCAAAACGATATTCAAAGAAATTATTGAATATTGCAATCATTGGTTTAGGGTTAGGTTTGAATCTTCACGAGGCAGTTTCGGTAAGTAAAGATGGATTTTTTCTCACTTTTATTTCTGTGTTAAGTGTTTTTACATTAGGATTTGTATTCTACCGATTATTAAAAATCAACAAGAATACATCGCTGCTGATTACTTCAGGAACTGCTATTTGTGGAGGGAGTGCTATTGCTACAATTTCTTCGGTTTTACAACCAAAAGCGAATCAAATTACCATTGCCATGTCAGTTGTGTTTGTGTTGAATGCGATTGCATTAATGATTTTTCCGTTTATTGGACATTATTTTCAGTTATCGCAATATCAATTTGGTTTGTGGTCGGCAATTGCAATTCACGATACAAGTTCTGTTGTCGGTGCAGCCAAACAATACGGTGAACAAGCTTTAGAAGTTGCAACTACTGTGAAATTGAGCCGAACATTATGGATTTTTCCGTTCGCTTTATTAATTGGTTATTTCAACAAAAAAGAGAACTCTTCTTACAAATTTCCTTATTTCATTATTGGTTTTATTACAACAATGCTTATCGCTACTTATTTTCCTCAAGGCGAAAAAGTCTATCATATTTTACAAGGAATTTCGAAACAATTAATGGTTGTTGCTTTATTTATGATTGGCTCGTTGATTAACTTACAATCCATCAAACAAGCAGGTTTTAAAACCTTATCATACGGAATATTACTTTGGATTTTTATTTCCATTTGATCTTTGGTTTTGGTTTTAAATTATTTTTAAAATCTCTATCCTCTCTATTTTTAGGTTTGTAACATTGGTTACTGTCGATTGTTTTTTAGTAACTTAACTTTGATTCAACAAATTAAAAAAGGTTAAACCATAAAAATATTATCATATGTTTTTTCAACACATTTTTGAAAAGTCATTGGCGCATTCAAGTTACCTTGTAGGTTGTCAAGCAAAAGGAGAAGCAATTGTAATCGATCCAAAAAGAGATATTGATACATACTTAAAAATAGCAGAAGAAAATAAGCTGAAAATTACGCATATTGCCGAAACACATATTCATGCTGATTATCTTTCTGGTAGCCAAGAGTTAGCTTATGTAACAGGTGCGAAGATGTATTTGTCTGATGAAGGCGGAGAAGATTGGCAATACGATTTTGAACATATCGGATTAAAAAATGGGGATAAAATAAAAGTTGGAAATCTAATTTTTGAGGTGATGCATACACCAGGTCACACGCCAGAAAGTATTAGTCTTTTGTTGACGGATAAACCTGCGACGAAAGAACCAGTTATGATTTTTACTGGAGATTTTGTTTTTGTAGGAGATATTGGTCGTCCAGATTTATTAGAAGAAGCTGCTGGATTAATTGGTACTAAAGAAGTAGGAGCAAAGCAGATGTTTAAATCGTTGAAAAAATTTCAAGCATTACCAGATTATTTACAAGTTTGGCCAGCACATGGAGCAGGTTCTGCTTGCGGAAAAGCTTTGGGAGCTGTAGCAAGTACGACGGTTGGTTATGAGAAAATCAGAAATTGGGCGTTGCAATTTGATTCGAATGAAAAAGCATTTGTTGATTATTTATTGGCAGATCAACCCGAAGCACCAGCTTATTTTACAATGATGAAAAAGTTGAATAAAACAAAACGTCCTTTGTTGATCGAAGTTCCGAAGTGGGCTAAATTAACATACATCGAATTTGAAAAAGCAAAAGATTTTGGAATGAAAGTGATTGATGCGCGTATCAAAACAGATTTTTCCCAATTGCATATTCCAGGAACGCTTAATATTCAAAACAATAAAACGTTCAATACATGGATGGGGTGGATGGTAAATTATCAAGAGCCAATTGTGTTGATTGTAGAAGAGGATGAAGTAGAAGAAATGACACGAAAATTGATGCGAATTGGTTTGGATAATATTTACGGCTACATTAAACCAACAGATTTATTTAACAATTTAAGTTCTTTACAATCTTCTATTTTAATCGACGCAGATACAATGGAAAATTACATTGGAAATGAAGAGGTTCAGATTTTAGATGTTAGAGGTGAAACAGAATTTAAAGAAGGTCATATCGAAGATGCGAAGCATATTTTTGTCGGTTATTTACCAAAAAGATACAATGAATTAGATCCAACTAAAAAAATTGTCTTGCATTGTCAAGCTGGAGATCGGGCAACGATTGCACAAAGTTTTTTGGAATCGAAAGGTTTTGATGTTGAAAACTATAGTGGAGGAATTGCTGATTGGAAATTGAATCAAAAACCATTCGTGAAATAATATGTTTTTTCAAAATATTTTAAAAATGTTGACATCAAATTCGAATGTAGAAGTAGAGCTAGTACTACTCAAGCAGTAACAATTTTAAATAAAAATGGATTTGATGCAATAAACGGCGGCCCTTGGCAAACGATAAAATAAGTGTAATAATATCTAAATTTTAAAATGGATTTATTGGATAAAATACAAGGAAATAATTATTATTTGATTGATTTTTATGCAAATTGGTGTGCTCCATGTCAGTTACAACTTCAGTTTTTAGAAAATTTGAAAGAAAAATTTCCTGATAATGTAGAAATTATAAAAATAGATGTAGATAAAGACAAAGTAAGTACCATTCAATTTGATGCAATGTATCAAGTAAATGGTGTACCAACTTTGATGCTTTTTCATCAAGGAAAGCTACTTTGGAAACATTATGGAGTAAAGTTTGAAGATGATTTACAGGAAATTGTAAAACAATTTTTGATATAAAAAAGACAGTAGCTGCTTAATGATTCTTCTTAGAATCAAGTGCAACTACTGTCAAATTATTTTCTTTCTCTTACTTTTTCTTCACGTATTTTTTTGGATTTTTTTTGAATTCAACTTTACAGCTTTTACTACAAAAACCATAAATTTTCTTTTGATAAATTGCGGTATCTGTTAAGAATTGTGCGGTATTCATTCCACAAATAGGATCTTTCTCGTTTACAACTTTTACTTTTAGTTTTTGTTGAGCAAAAATTGAAAAAGAGAGGATAAAGAATGTTAATGTTAATATTTTTTTCATTGTTATTGATTTTTAGATTGAAATAAATTGTAATTAAAAAAGAAACCTATTCTGTTTTTTACTTCGATTTCTCCCGAATTTAAATCAGAAAGTATAGGTTGAAAATATTCTATACCAAAATTAAATTTTTGAGCAGCTGCTTCTAATCCTAATTTCGCAAATTGAGCTTTTCCTTTAGATTTTGGAATCGTCTCCCCAAATTGTTCATTTTTATAATAAAGTTCGTTTTGAAAACCGAATTTTCCAAGTAATTTTAATTCATTGTTAATGAAAAGATGTTGTAATTGAATTAATTGATTCCATTGATCTCCAAATTTGTATTTCTTCTTATTCTCTCCTTTCAAGTTGTAGTCTGTTACTAATTGTAAAGTCGAATTCTTAAAAGCTAATTGGTAATTTATTGCAAACTGAGTATCCCAACTTCCTGTACCTAATTGAAAACTTGGATTGGTTGTTTCAGCATTTGCTTGATTAAATTTTGCGATTGGAATTTTTAAACCTATTGCAGCACTTAATCCATGTTTTAGCTCATTAGAACTTGTGTTTGATTTAATGACTTTAACTATTCCCATCATATTTAAATCTCCAATACCAGAAATAGAAGAAGAGTTTTTACCTTCTTTATTATGAAAATGGTAAGGAATACTAGCATTGATGTCAATTCTATTATTTATTGGAATTCTTGCCCATAATTGAATGGTATTGAACAGTTGCTTTTGTGTTCTTTTATTAGAAAAAGCATCTTCTTTAGCTTTATAAGATTGATGAAGGTAACGAATACCAACGAAATTTGAATTTATAAGATTTTCAATTCCATTTGAGGTTGAAGTCGCAGAACAACCGCAAGCATCACAATCTAATTCTAAATCATATAAATGAGAGACTACAATAGAATCATTATCTGTATGCGCAAATAATGAAATAGGTATTAATAATATAACGAAAAATAAATTGATATATAATTTCATTTGAATAGATTTAAAATTCTGCATAAGCAGGGTTATTAATAAATGAGTAATCAGTTAATGTTTTTAGAAAAGAAATAATTGCCTTTTTTTCTTCTTCTGTCATAGGAATTCCAATTCGATTATTTTGTTTGAGTTGAGAATCCAAATATTTATCATTTTGTACACCTTCTGAATAAAAATTCAAAACAGCTTCTAAACTATAGAATCGTCCATCGTGCATATAAGGTTTGGTCATTTCAATATTTCTTAAACTTGGAACTCTAAACTTCATAAAATCAGTCGAATCTAATGTCACACGATATAAACCTCCATCTTTGTATTGTTTATTATAATACATTCCTGTATTTCGAAAAGACTCATCTGTAAAAAGTGTTCCTTTATGACAGCTTGAACATTTCTGTTGAAAAAGTTGTAAACCTTTTTTTTCGGTTTCGGTTAAATTTGTCTCTTTCCTTAAATATTGATCATATTTTGAATCTTTTGATACAACTGAAGCCATAAATTGTCCTAATGCGCTGAGAATACGATTTGCATCGATTTTATCATCTTCAAAAGCATTTTTAAACATTTTTCGATAAGAAGAATCTGATGATAATTTCTTAATGATTTCGGGAAAAGTTGTATCCATCTCTTCTTCAGCTGTAATAGGAGAAATTGGTTGTTGAGCTAAATCATGAATAACGCCATCCCACATAAATCGATTTAGAAAAGCCAAATTTTGAATAGGAGGAGCATTTCGAATTCCTAATCGATCATCAATTCCATGACTTACAGGATGTCCGTGGTGAGTAAAGGCATTTTCTTGAATATGGCAAAAAGCACATGAAATAGTATTATTTCTAGATAATCGACCTTCATAAAATAGTTTTTTTCCTAACTCAACTCCATTTTTAGTTAACGGATATTTATCTGTATCAAATGTTATTTTAGGAAAATAAGAAGGAATTTCTAATTGATAAGGTTCATCAACGATTTGTCCATAATCAATATCATCATCGTTACAACTTAACAAGATGAATAAACTGAATATAATTGTTATTATTTTATTCATTGTTTGTAGAATTATGCGGTGTTTTATAAACACCGCTATAAACTTTATTGATTTTTTTCGTCGTTATGTACATGATCAACTCGAAACATATTTTGTATATTTTCTGTTACCAATTGTGCAAAGTTGGAAGATCCCATAATATTATTGTTCGACTCATCTAATATCAATTTATGATCACCACTTAAATAGGTATTCAAATTTGCCATAATATGAATAGAAGGCTTAATCTTAGAAGTTACTCGTGCAGATGTAGGCAAATTTAATGTTACTTCTCTATATAAATCTTGAACATTATTTTTGTTAATATCTCCCATATTTCCTGTGTGAGTTAAAAAGAATGTATCAGTAGTAGTTTTGCCATAAAAACCTTCTATTTTAAAGAAAACATAACCAGCAGCCCAAGCCCAAGTCATTCCATTTTTCTTTGCTTTTTCCCAAAAAGTAGCTTGCCCAGTCTGTCCTAATAAATAAGCTTTCTGAGATACACCAAGTCCGAAACGTACTTTTGTATATTTATTTTGAGGGATATTATCCAAATTTAAATAAACGACATTAGCTATAGCAGAATCTTGATTAATAACAAAAGCGCCTTTGTCTGGATCGTTTTTATGATAATCAAATTCATTTCCTTTTTCGTCAATTAATGTGATGTTAGAAATGATATATTTTAATGTTGTTAATTTATGTTTTTGTCCGTTTGATGAGGTTTGCGTTGTTTGATCTAAAACAATTCCTCCCAAATTATCAAATCCATTTTCAAACTTTAATTGAATTTTACCTGTTTCGGTAGATTTAATTTCAGAGAAATCATCATCGTTGTTGCAGGAAGTAAATAAAGTAAGTAATGCAATAAATGATAAGTTTAAAAAATATTTGATTGTTTTCATTGTAATAATTGTTTAATTTTTTTGAATAAAAATGCTATTGGAAAACAATTATTGTTCTCCAATACTGGATATTTGTTCTATTAATTAAACAATTGGAGGTTTTAGATATTTAAAAACCCAATCGATAGAATAGGATGATTGCCAAAAGAATCGATGTTTTATTTTTACAATAAAATCTTGAATAAATGGAATATTTAAGGATTCGAAATGTATAAAAATTTCTGCAAATCGAATATTCTTTACTAAAACCGAATCAGATTCTTGTTCTGTTTCTTTTAGTTGCTTCGATAAATAACATTTTCCATTGCATTGCATTTCTGGTCGCTCTTTATTGATACAATATTCATCAATAATCTTCTCCTGAGTACTAATGAATACAGTAAAAGGAATTAATGATCGAAAACCAATTAAAAGCACGAACAATGCAATCAATAAACAATTGAAACTTTTGACAAATCTTATATGAAATGTCAACTTGATTAAATGTTAATGAGATAATAATTTGATAAATATGGGCTATTTATCAAATAGGAGGCTGAAGTTGTTGATCTAATTGATATTGAGTTTCGAAAGCTAATTCGATAGTCGAAATTTTTTCAATAGATTTTATGAAGGTAAATGTGTTAATTTCGAAGGTAGGTTGATAAATAAAATAATCAATTGCACGCAAAGAAACTTGAATTTTATTATCATCATTTTGTTCATCATTAACAGTCTTGGAAATTTGTTCTTTCAGATAACAAACTCCATTACACAATAATTCTGGACGCTCTATATTAACACAATATTCGTTAGAAATCTTATCATAATTTACCAAATAGTCAATAACAGGTAGCAATGGTCTACAAGTTATTAGAACAACAGTTAGTATGAAAAGGTAAGATTTCAATTCCTTAAAATTTTTATAAAATTAGACAGTTTTTATTTATTTTGAAAATGAAGATTATCAGTTTTTTCAGAAATTGAATTCAAGTTTCTTTTTATTGAAATGACATTAATGAAATAATCTTAAAAGGTTTATATTTTTTAGATTGAGAAAGATATCGTAACTTTGAATTAATCATTTTAGAATCAATTCATGGCAAATTTTATTGACATCTATAGAAGAAACAACCAATTGTGGTTGTTTTTGTCGTTGGCATATTTGCATGATGATACTTTCTTAAGAAGCTCGAAAGAGTTTATCAACTAATCCCTGTTACGACTCGAGACAGGGAACCTTCTATTTTTTTCAATTATCAATTATTTTCAATTTTCTGTAAGGAGATTTGTATCAAATTTTAGCGAATTTTATTTTCGGTTATTTGATATTTGAGTCTTAGAGAATCTTCTTCGAATGATTGAAAGTTTAACTAAGAATTTATCAAAATGACAACAAATATTATTTTAACAACAGGATTATACGATTTAATTAAAGACCATTTAAGAAGAAAAAAAGTAACAGCAGAACAAGAAAATATCTTAACAAAAGAATTGCGTCATGCAGAACAAATTTTGAGAAGAGATTTGGCTGATAATATTGTGACTGTTGGGAAAAAAGTAACAATAAAAGAATTAAATTCAAATCAAGAATATCAATTAAATTTTGTTAGCCCAGAAAAGGCAAAACCGAAAAAGAATCGTCATTCTATTTTAATGGACGAAGGTTTAGCAACAATTGGTTATAAAATTGGTGATGTAATTGAATGGCCAGCAAATGATGGCTCAAAAAAATATGAAATTCTGAATGTAGAAGCAGTTTCATAATTTGTCCAAAAGCATAATAAAAAAACCGAGCATTAGCTCGGTTTTTTATTGGTATATTTTCTGGAAAAATATTTTAAACATCTAAATGTGAAGCAGTAATTTTCTGACCATAAAAAATTGTTGTATTTGCTTCAAAACTTTTCGCATCATCTGTCGTATAAAATGTAAGATGCCCATTTTTTGAGCATTGTGTTTCTACTTCGGGATGGCGATGTAAATAGTCAGTTAATTTATTCGCGACCAATTCTCCTTGCGAAAGAATTGTTACATTTTCTAGTACATATTGCGAAATCACAGGAAGAAGAAGCGGATAATGTGTGCAAGCCAATACAATTGTATCGATTTCGGATGATTGATCAAATAAGCGTTGAATATCTTTTTCTACAATATCGTGCGCAGCTTTGCTATCAATTTCATTATTCTCAACCAAAGGAACCCAAAGTGGACAAGCTAATTGAAAAACATCAATTGTTGGATGAAATTTGTTCATCTCAATTTTATACGATTCGGACAAAACAGTTCCTTGCGTAGCTAAAATTCCGACTTTGTTATTCTTTGTGTATTCATTTATCGATTCTGTTGTTGGGCGAATAACACCCAAAACTCTTTTGCCTTCGGGTAAATCATTTTGCTGAATTGTTCGTAAAGCCTTTGCAGAGGCTGTATTGCAAGCAAGTATAACCAAATTGCATCCCAAATCAAACAATTTAAAAACGCATTCTTTGGTGTATTCATAAACTGTCTCAAACGAGCGAATTCCATAAGGGCAACGAGCATTATCACCTAAATAGATATAATCGTATTGCGGAAGTTTTTTCTGTATTTCTTTGAAAACGGTTAATCCTCCATAACCAGAGTCAAAAACACCAATTGGTCCTTGCATATTCGCTTATTTTTGAAGTACAAATTTACAAAATGTATTAAGATGTTAGCCTAATAATTTGGTTTGAAAAATTGCTTATGATTAATAGAAATTATAAATTTTATAATCTATTCAACAATTGTTTGAATAAAATTATTTTCTTTTCTGCTTTCGTTTTTTATTCCGCCAAATAATAAAACCTGTAATGGGTAAACTTGCCACAATTATTGAAGAAGTAAAGGCTAATATTTTACCAAATAAACCTAATATTTGTCCTGTATGGATGTCATACATTGAGTTTGCAAACTTTTTACCATTTGATAAATTCTCATTCATTAATTTAGAAACCTGAAATTGTTTCGAATCAAATTGATATTCGTCAACCGCATAATAGCGCAAACTTTTATGATATGCTCTTACGGCTAAAGGATTTTTATCAGGAACAGGTAAATAAATCCAATACATAGAAGCTGTTGGACTATTTTTTAAACTATAAGCATATGCCGAATCAACAATAGTGTAATTGTCTTCTAACATTTTTTTAGGCTGATAGACATATCCTTTTTCTTCATTAGGAAATGATTTTCCAAGATTAACAATTTGTGTATATGAATTGCGAACAGGTTTGAAACTAAATGCAATACCTGATAAAGCGACAATAAAAGCAATGCTAAAAGCATAAAATCCTAATACATTATGCAAATCATAATTGATGCGTTTCCATTTTGCTTTGTATTTTATCGTTAATCCATTTTTAGCTTGTTTTCTCTTTTTGGGCCACCAAAGTATTAATCCACTTATCATAATCATGATAAAAATAACAGTCGAAAAACCAATTATATTTTTTCCGATATCACCCAATAAAAGATTCATATGAATGTATTGTATCACCAAGAAAAAATCTTGTTTCATATTTTCTTGATGTAAGATTTTCCCTGAATATGGATTGACATATACAAAGTAAGATTCTTTTTTATCATCCATCGTCATCACAACAGTTGATCGATCTTTATCCATATACATCACTCGAAGAACAACATGTTTAGGATTTTTGTCTTGTACTTTAAGAATAATTTCACTTGGTTTTATGAATGGTTGATGAACAATTTCAACTTTTCTATAATCAAACAGTGCATCTTTTATTTCATCTTGAAAACAAAAGATAGCTCCTGTTATTGCTACAATACAAATAATAATACCTGTAAATAATCCAAGCCATTTGTGAAGAAAAAGAAAATATTTTTTCATTAATAAAATTAATTTAGAATAAATAAAAATTATATTTGCAGCAAATATAAATTATTTAAAAACACACTATGAAAAAAAATATCATCTGTTTAACAATTTTATTTGGGAGTGCCTCGCTGTCATATGCCCAAACGAATGATAGTATATCCACAGATTTGAATGATGTTGTGGTAGTTGCTTCAAGAAAACCTACAAAAATATCTGATTTGGCAGGAACTGTTTGGGTGATCAATCAAGAACAAATTGCGCAACAAGCTAAAAATGGTGTTCCATTAAAAGAAGCTTTAGCGATTATGATTCCAGGGATGGATGTTGGTTCACAAGGAAGATCAAATTATGGTCAGAATATGCGTGGACGTTCGATGTTGGTGATGATAGACGGTGTTTCCTTAAACAGTATCCGTAACATAAGTCGTCAATTGGATGCAATAGATCCATTTAATATCGAAAGAGTTGAGGTTTTATCTGGTGCAAGCGCAATTTATGGCGGAAATGCAACAGGTGGTATTGTCAATATTGTAACGAAAAAAACGCTAAAAAATGGAATTAGTGGCGAAACAGAACTTGGTTCACGTACAGGTTTTTCAGGAAGTGATGATCATGATTGGCGTGCAGCTCAATCTATTGGTTACAAAGATGATAAATTTACTGGACGTTTGGCTGTTGCTTTTCAACAAAATGGTGGAGCTTATGATGCAGATGGTGATCAAATATTTGCAGATATTTCGCAATTAGATTTACAATATAATCAATCTATTGATGTGTTGGCAACAGCGGGTTACAAATTCAATCCGAAACATCAAATCAATGGATCTGTGCAATATTATCGTTCAAAATATAATGGAGATCGTAGTTTATATTTAGGTGAAAATATTAGTGTTTTAACCAAAGGAGATGCTTCTGTTTTGGAAATGCGAGATGGTTTTGATACGGATAAAAATCCAGGAACAGAGCGTGTAATGGGAACATTGAGTTATAATGGAACGAATATTTTAGGAGGGCAAGACGTTTATGTTCAATTTGCTTCTCGTGTTGAGAAATTAGGATTTTACCCATTTCCAGGTAATTTAACGTTGCCTTCTGGGACAAGTCCTTATATGTCGGCTTCTCAACAGGATACGTATTATTCGGGTCTAAAAGCTGTTTTGGTAAAAGATTGGGGGAAATTGAAATTAACATATGGTGTAGACGCTGACTTTGAAAAGTTTGAAGGTCAACAAAATGTATTTGATTCTCAGAAATCATTATCAAGTGGAGGAATGATTAATCACACTGTTTTAACAATTGATCGTTATCCAACCAATCATTCTACAAGTTTTGCAGGATATGCGCAAGCTGAGTATGATATTTTACCTCAATTGAAAGTTTCGGGAGGAATTCGTTACCAAGATATTTCGATTAAGTTGGATGATTTTGTTGGTTCTACTCAACAATTGCAAATCGCAAATGGTTATGGAAACAGCGCCGATTATATTCCAGGCGGAAAAAGTAGCTATAATATGACGATGCTAAATGCTGGTTTGTTGTATAAAATTAATGAATTGAACCAAGTTTGGACAACTTATTCACAAGGAGTTTCGTTGGCTGATCCATCAAAATTTTATGGATATGGAAATTATAAATTTAATTCTGCAACCAATAATTGGGATTTAAGTTCGAGTGTCAATGTAAAAGATTCTCCTCTTTCTGGTGTGAAAACAGGACAATTTGAACTTGGTTATCGTTTCAGAACAAATAATGGATTTAAAGGACAAATCTCTGGATTTATCAGTAATTCCGATAAAAATATTGCTTTAAAACGTGATGGATTAAATCTTTGGGTAGAAGTAGTTGATCAGAAATTAAGAAATATGGGCGTAGAAACAGAGGTTTCTTACACGAACGGAGGATTTTATGTTGGAGCAAATACATTGTTAATCAAATCTGAAGTGGAGAAAAATGGTGATTGGCAAAAACAAGACGTTTCAACTTCTGGACCTTCTAAATTTACAGCTTACGCAGGTTATGGATTTGATAATTGGAATTTTAGATTTCAAACTTTACAAAGTTTCAAATACACAGATGGTTTGGAAAATGTGATTGATTCATACAATACATCAGATTTAATGATTGCTTACAAATTACCTTTCGGTAAAATTAATTTAGGTGTTCAGAATATTTTTAATACCGATTATCAAACAATTTGGAGTGCAAAATCACAAGTTTTGTATAGTGCATATAAAGTTCCAGAATTGTTTTATTACGCTGGACGAGGAAGAACTTTTAATCTAAGTTTTACATACAATTTTTAATTTATGACAAGCGAATCTTTTGATTCGCTTTTTTCTTGAAAATATTTTTTAGATAGGAAATATTGAAAACTGTACTAGAAAGTTTTGTGTATTTCATTTATAAAGAAAACTAAACAAGAAAATGTATTAAAACCTTTTCAAATATGGTTATTGGCTTAATGATTGCAATTGAATTTATAAATAAAGTTTCTCACAAAAAGAATGAATTATGAAGCAATTAAATAAAAAAATGATCTCAGGTTTAGCGTTAGCAGGTTTGGGAGGGTTGACTTATGCTTGGTTGAATTGTCGAAAAGTTAAAATCCCGGATTATGTTACAGCGGTCGAAAATTTTGATCCGCAACAATACATGGGAAAGTGGTATGAAATTGCACGATTAGATTTCAAATATGAAAAAAATATGAGTCATGTAACTGCGACTTATTTTTTGAATAAGAAAGGTGTAATAGAAGTTCATAACAGAGGTTTTGATGATAAAGAAAACCAATGGACAGAAGCTCATGGAAAAGTTAAGTTGAACGGAGAAGAGGGGAAAGGAGCTTTAAAAGTTAGTTTCTTTGGACCATTTTATTCAGGATATAATGTAGTGTTGATGGATCCTAATTATGAAACAGCTTTGGTTTTTGGTGAAAGTCATGATTATATGTGGATTTTATCACGACAAAAAACAATTTCGGAAGAAACAAAACAAAAGTTTCTTTTGTATGCAGAAGAAAAAGGATATGCGATAGAGGAACTTACTTGGACTGTACAAGAATAAGTTGATAAATATAGTTTCATCTCAAAGGGCTAATTTC
>NZ_DINY01000028.1:0-10592 GCF_002426075.1 Empedobacter sp. UBA5528
GAAATATTAATAAGCTAAAAACTCAAATTATTTAAAATGCACAACGGGTTAGTATACTTTGTTTCTTTTATTATTCTTACTTTTTAAATATAAAATAAATGGAGTTAGTATTCCTGATATAATTGAAATTGGAAATATCCAAAATGGAAGTAAAATCCATAAAAAATAATATTCTAAAGTTTTATAAAAATTGAAAAAAGTAAAACCTTTTAAGTTTTGATTTTCAAAGATTTCATTTAATGATATGAAAAATAGTAAAAATGAAAATAACCAAAATATAAAACTATAAGTCTTTAAATATTTTATTTTACCTATTTTCTTGTTCATGAAAAAAATAGGTGAAATTGAAAAAATAAATATAATTGGAATGATGATGTAACCGATATATTTTTGAAAATCCATTATTAATAAGAATTAATTTATCCTAATATTAATTTTGAATAGTTTTAAAACTTAAAATTAATCTTTCCATTCAAGAAACGTCCTGTCAAATAATTTGGCATTGTGTAAACTGCACTCGAATTTACGTCGCGAATCCATGAATTACTGATTTCGTTTTTAATATCAAACACATTGAAAACATCTACACCAATCGAAATTTCTTTGAAATTACTCCAGAATGTTCCTTTTGATGGTTTCAATTCTTTTTGATTGATCAATTCTTTCACAAAACCAATGTCAACACGTTTGTAATCTGTCAACGTTGTTTGGTATTGGTAAGGATCTGCAAATTGTGGTGCTCCGTTTGGTAAACCAGAAGCATAAATCAAATTTACATTCACTTTGAAAGATGGTAAAAACTCCATATAATCTTGGAAAAATGCAGATAATTTGAAACGAGGATCTGTTGGTAATGGAATATTTCCTCTGTCATCAATATTTTGATAAGCTCGCGCATACGAAGCCGAGAACCAAGAATCTATACCAGGAACAAACTGCCCAAATAAACGCATATCAAGTCCATACGCATAACCTTTGGAGTTGTTATCTGCCGTATAACGAATTCTCACATTGTCTACATAATACGGATTCAAATCATTTAAGATTTTGTAATAAACCTCAGTTGTTAATTTGAACGGACGATCCATCCATTTGAATTCGTAATCGTTTCCAAATATAAAATGAATTGATTGTTGCGATTTTACTTTGTTATTCAAAGAACCATCTAAACGACGAATTTCGCGATAGAAGGGAGGTTGATAATAAATACCTGTCGAAAAACGGAACAACATATCGCTTTCCCAATCTGGTTTAACAGCGATTTGAGCACGAGGCGAAACAGTTGTTTCTTCGTTAAAATCCCAATAAGCTGCACGTACACCAGCGTTGAACATTACTTTCGCATCATTCCACATAAATTTGCTTGTATATTGTGCGTAACCTGAAATACGATTGGTTTTTAAATTATTTTTAGAATTCACATAATAACTTAAATTCAAACCATTTCCTGGATTTGGATTCACAACATATCCTGTCGAATCGATTGCTTGCCATTCACCTAATAAATCACGAATATCTTCTTGTTGAAATTTTGCACCCCACTCAATATCATTGTTTCCATTGATTTTATATTTTCCTTTGTGTTGAATTCCAGCAACCAACGCATCAAAATTATTTCGTGCATGATCGATTTGCGAACCAACATCATTCGTAGAAGTAGCATGGCCTTTTTCGTCTACTTCGGAAATGAAATAAGAACCTTGAATATCAAAATATTCGCGCTCTTTCGAATGATAAGCAAAAAGGTCTAACCCTAAATCTACTTTAGAATTTGGTTGATATGTAAATGATAAACTTCCTGTTTCTGTCGCAAATTTATCATCCTCTTTTCCGTCATAAAAAACAGTTAGCAACAACGGAGTATCCATTGTGTTGATGTACGTATCACGTTTTACAGGAAACATTTCGTAGCGCGAACGTGACATTGTCCCCAAAAATGCAACATTCCATTTATCATTTAATTTATAATTGATATTGGCTTGTACATCGTAATATTCGGGATTGAAATTGGTATCACCTTTTAAGGTATTCAACACTAAATTTCTGTTTTGATAGCGCGCTCCAACAATTGCCGAAAGTTTTTTGTCTTTAGAACCTCCGCCTAATGTCAAACTTCCGCCCATTAAACTTGCTTCTAATTGTCCTTCAAATTTTGTTGGGCGTTTGTAGGTAACATCTAAAACAGAAGACATTTTGTCGCCGTATTTTGCTTCCCAACCACCAGCAGAAAAGTTGATAAATTGCGTCATCGCAGGATTTACAAAACCTAAACCTTCTTGTTCGCCAGAACGAATCAATTGAGGTTTATAAACTTCGATTCCGTTAACGTAAATTAAATTTTCGTCATAATTTCCTCCGCGAACCATATATTGCGAACTTAATTCTGTATTCGAATTTACGAAAGGCAATGTTTTCAATAAATCGGCAACTCCGCCAGTCAAACTTGGTCCTTGTTGCATTTGCGCAGCACTCAAAACGGTACTTTGCAAAGGTTTATTTTTATTGGATTGAAAAGAAATAGTTGCTTCACCTAATTCGATTGCATTGGTTTGATCAGGAACTAATTGAACAAAAATCTCTTTCTTGTTTTTATCTTTTAGCGTAAAAGTTTGTGCAAACGAATGATAACCATTGTTGTTAAAAGTTACGGTAACGGAAGAATTTGATGGAATATCAATTTTGAAATTACCATTTTGATCTGTAAAATAAGATTGATCGTTGACAATAATCTCAGCTTCACTAATTGGAATTCTATTTTCGTCGACAACTTTACCATTAATTTGCGCAGTTTGAGCAAATAAAATTCCACCCAAAAGAGATAAACTTATGGTACTAAGAAATCTTTTTGAATGTTGTAGAGTATGTTGCTGTGTTGTTTTTTTCATCTTTCACGTTTAATTCTAATTGATGGTTGCCAACCGAAATCTGTTCTTTGTTCAAATTAATTGATAATCGTTTAATTTTTTGATCATATTCGGCTAAAACCCACTTACCATCGATATAAGCTTTATAATCTTTTATCCCAGATTGTGCATCATCAATTGTAAATTTGATAATAGCATTAGCTTGAGTAAATTGACTATCTGATTTGATATTTAACGGAGTAATTGTCGGTTTAGTATTGTCAATTAAAATAGAAAAAACACCAAAATCTTTTGGATTTGCAACAAGCTTTCCATTTTTGAGCTCTGTTGTTAAATAATCTTTTTTCCAAGCACCTCTTTTTTGATATTCGCGTACAATAACAGCTTTGTCCAATTGCGCTGTTGGAATGTCAGTAGTCGGTTCTATTGCTAACGTGTAAGTTTGATGAACTGGTATATAATAATCGCCCACCCAATGTTTACCATTCGAGAATTTATAAGCTAAATCAAAATCTTCATAAAAAATATTTTTAGGGAAAAATATTTCGATTCCATCAGATTTGAAATGATTTTCTTTGTTCCACAACATTGGATTTGTTTCAGTAAGTTTTGCAGAATCTACAAATGCTTTTCCATTAACTGTAAAAGATTGCGAAGATAAATTTCCTGCATAATCAGAAACGTCAATTTTTACTTTGTACGATTTTCCTTCTTCAAGCTCTAAAATTCCATTGTTTTTTAGATTTGAATACATTCTGACAGGATTCCCATCTTTCACAAATCCTTGATACACCCAACTATTATTTTTCTGAATATCGCCATAATCGCAAACTGTATTTATAGCTCGAGCTTCATCAAACGAAAAACGATTAGAAGTAAACGTATAAATCGGTTCATCATTCACATAAATATTAATTTGATGAACTCCATTGTTATTTTCTGCTCCATTGTGTTTGTCATAGGCTTTTACACCAAAACCTATTGCGCCAGAGGCAGAAATTGTACCTCCATTTACCACAACAACACGATTGGTTTTTTGATTCACATCGCCATAAATTGGATAAGCATATAGGCCTAAAATAGATGGTTTTCGAGTATCAGGTAAATCAAAACCGAAGTAAAAAGGATTAATTGGTTCTTCTGTTTTGGTATCACGAATTTCGAAATGTAAATGTGGACCTCCAGAACCTCCAGAATTTCCAGAAAGAGCAATCAAATCGCCCATTTTTACAGGAAGTTCGTTTGGTTTTGGATGCAATTCTATCTTAAACGTTTCGTTTGCATATTGTTGTTTGCGCACATATTCTTGCAATTCGGGCGTAAATTCTCTCAAATGGGCATAAACAGAAGTATATCCGTTTGGGTGATCGATATAAAGTGCATTTCCATAACCTGTTGGCGAAATATTAATGCGAGAAATGTAACCGTCTCCAACCGCTTTTACTTTCAGACCTTCTCGTTGTTGAGTTTTGATATCAAGCCCAGCGTGGAAATGATTGGCACGTAATTCTCCAAAATTACCAGCTAAATAATTGGTAATTTCTAAAGGATTTTGGAAGATGTTTTTTGGATATGTTTCAGATTTTGGTTGTTCTGATCGTTGTCCAAAAACAACAGAACTTAGTAATAAGTTTAGGAAAATTGGCTTAATCACTTTCATTTTTTCTTTTCAATAATTAACAAATCAGTTAAAAGTAAATTAAATCTTTTACAAACCTCCTTAATCTTTTGAATTTCTGAAAATTATTTGGAGATAAATTTTTGTAAAATAAAATTAAATAAATGATTATCAATATTTTGTATTTGTAAAATAATAAACAAGTAAAAGAAAAGGATTTTAGTGAATGATTGAGAAATGATGAAAGTAATTTTAAAATCAAACATAAAAAACATCATCATGAGAAAAATTATTTTAGCACTTTTTATAGTTGCTTCTATCGTAAGTTGTAATGAATACAAAGGTTCAGAAAGTAATGCAGAATTGGCTGCTGATGCAAAGAAGAAGTTGCGGTTTCTAATGCTGCAAATTTAGAAGTAGAAGGGAAGGTTTTTAAATCGAATGCGTTGATCGAAATGAAAGTAAAAGATGCGATGAAAGATGCGGTTCAAATCGAAGAAAATGCGATTTCGTTGAATGGATTTGTTTTGAATAGTGAAATGATTAATCAAATTTTAGATTCGGATATAGTTGAATTATCCGAAAACATAATATGACAATACTATTTTTCTCTAAATTGCCTATTTATAAGGTTTTATAGAATGTTAAAGTTTCAATTTGAAGTACTCTAACGCATTGAAATCCTTGATTTGTTGTACCAATTGTTGTACCTTAGAATCACGTTACATTCGTTTGCATCAGCAAGTTACAAAAAAAATTCACTTGATTGCATTCGTTTATAAAAATAGATTTTTAAACCATAATTCAAAATCCAATGGCTTCAATCAAATTAGTACTTCGCACCAACCAAGAAGATAAAACAGGGCACAGTCCATTGTATATCCGGTTAATCAAGGATCGTAAAACAAAATTTATAGCAACTGGAGTAAAGTTGAAAGAAAACGAATGGGATGATGTCAAACAAAAAGTAAAACGCAATTATCCCAATTCAACGAGAATGAATGCTTTCTTATCTCAAAAGATTGCAGATGCAGAAGCAATGGTTGCTGATAACGAGCGAAAGCGTGGAAATATCTCCGCTAAGCGATTAAAAGAAGCGATCAAAGGAAAAGATATTAAGAATTTCTTTGAATATGCTTACGAGCGTTGTGAACGTATCAGAGGGAATGTATCACCTCAAACCTATAAAGCTTATAAAATGAATATTCAAAAGTTCGAGAAGTTTTTAGGTACAAACGAAATCTACTTTGAAGATATCACAGTAACAGTTTTAAATGATTATGTCAATTTTATGAGCAATCGTTTAAAGAATGGTTCTACAACTATGCATTATGCTTTAAATATTCTGGCGATAATGTTTAAAGATGCCATTCGTGAAGAAGTCATCACTTTAAATACTTATCCATTTGCGAGTGTAAGAATCAAAAAAGACAAGAGTACAAGACTGTTTTTAAACAAAGAACAAATAGAGCAGCTAAAAAATCACAAGAGTTCATCTGGTCAAACAGATACGTATTTCCGTGATATGTTTATTTTCAGTTGTTATGCGGGTGGATTACGTTTTGGTGATGTCGTTACCTTACAATGGAAAAACTATGATGAAAACGAACAACGTATCAGATTAAACATTCGTAAAACGAAACGTTCACATCAATTCAAAGTAGGTCAATCGGCTTTAGAGATTTTAAACAAATACAAGAAAGAAACTTCCGAATCAGATGATTTTATTTTTCCAATCATTTCAGAAGCAAATTTCTTCGAACAATCCAACGAATACCAACTAAAAGTAATAGCTGCCAAAAATACTTTATGTGGTCAGAAATTGCGTAGAATCGGTAAAGAATTAGAATTTCCATTCTCGTTATCATTCCATTTAAGCCGACATACATTTGCAACCCAAGCTTTAGCTAACGGAATGCGTATTGAGTACGTTTCAAAATTGTTAGATCACTCAGATATTGGAACAACTCAAATCTATGCAAAAATCGTAAACGACGAATTAGATAAAGCAGTAGAGCAATATATAAAATAAGAAAGCAAATAATCTCTCCAGCGACACATTTTGTCTTTGTAATATATTAATTTACATCAAATTACACTATAAAAGGTTAAATGCTAAAACTTAATTTATGATGAAGTATTTGATAAAAGAAACTGTACAATTCAAAGAGTTTACACAAGTTGCTTTACACAATGTAAAGTCAGAAGAATTTGATATTATAGAGGTTCAACCTCTTACAAATGACGGGTATTGTCAAGCATTAATTGACAAAATATTTGAGATTTCTCATTCTGAAATTGCTGATTTTATCAAACATCAACTTTTATATGCAAAAGATAAGCTACATTGGATTAATAAGTTTGAAAAGTTAGTTTCAGTAAATGAATTTCTGTTTGAAAAAGGAAGAAATAAAACTCGTTTAATGAAAATTTATACTTCAACAGAAATAATTCGATTAGGTTTATATAAACCAATAGAGATTAAAGACGAAGAAAGACCTGCACCGAGATACATCAATGCAGATTCAGAAGAACGATATTTTTCTTTTTATAAAACGCAGAAAAATTTGGAACAGATGGAAGATTATTGCGATCAAATCTTTTTCTTAACTAATGAGAAATACGAATACGAACAAGCTAACATTCATTTTATCAATCCAAAGCTTCCAGAATATTCAGAGCAATGCAACAAGAAAATTGAACATTTACAACACATCAGAAGATTAAAGGAAGAATTGCAAGTAGTTAAAGAAGAAAAATGCAATTACAACAAATTACAATTCAATGGAAATGTCAATCAACTGGTTGATATATTTTATCAAATGTCCAGAGAACTTTTTGTAGATGGAAAACCATTTTTAGATGGAAATCTCAATGATATCTCAAAAGTAATTGTGTCCAATTTTGTTGATAAAGATGGAAACGAATTAAGCCTAAAAACCGTTCGAACAATTTTAACTCCATCACGAGAAGATAAACGACCAAATGTAAATAAGCGAATAGATATAGATAAATTGCTTTAAAGCATTCAATCCTAACTTACTCAGTTAGGATTTTTTTTGCTCAAAAAGGTCTTATTCAAAAAATAGCAAGTCTTTAACCAATCATAGATAAACAGTTAGTTTCAAAATTATTTTGGTCTTATAAGACCAACTTAAGACCTGGCGACTTTTTTTTCTGTACTTCATTTGTTCCATAATCTTAAATAATTCAGAAAATGGAAGCAATCATTTTAACAAAGGAACAATACGATGCGATCGTATTCCAATTAGAAGAAATCACTAAAAAATTAAACAAAGCATTAGCTGCTAAACAAGAAACATTTATGGATAACCAAGAGTTTCTAATGCTAATGAAAATCTCTAAACGAACTGCTCAAACGTGGAGAGATGAAGGAAAAGTTTCATTCTGTCAAGTAGGCAACAAAATCTACTACAAAATGTCTGACGTCGAAAAGTTATTGAACGAACACTACAACAAATCATTCTCTAACAAACGCTAAAAATTAGAGTATCGGCATCTAAATCAAATTGGCATTACAATTCGCAGACGAGCGTCAATCCATTGAGAGAAGCGCAAAAATGTTTACCGACCATCGGGAATGATTTAATTCATTCCCGAAGTGAAAAGGATTTTTAGCCTAAACGGATTTATAGCCTTGACTTTTTTGTTTCGTTTTTGTGTCAAGACAAAAATGAAAGTAAAGAACAATTCATTTTACTTTTTACATAATACATAATACAACAAAATATGAAATTCACCCTATTCCAAAACTTCAACGAGGTAATAAACACCATACCAGTTGAGCAAATCGTAACAGAAATCAAAGAAGGAACATACAAAAGTCAAATTCTATACTTGCGTAAATCCTTAGAACAAGGAAAAATGGAACCATACGAAAAAGCAAAGAAATCATTACTAGCTTTTACACCAAGTGCAACATTCAAAGGAGGTAGAAAATTAGACTACCTCCAAAATTACAATCAAATAATCGTACTGGATATTGATAAAGTTGAGAAAAATAAGCTTGCCGAAATCAAACTAAAAGCGACAGAATTAAGTACAACATTTGTTGCATTTATCAGTCCATCAAACAACGGATTAAAGCTATTCATCAAGGTTTCAACCAATCAAGACGAACACAAAAACACGTACAACATTATCAAAGAATTTTACGAAAAAGAGTTAGAAATCGAAATCGATAAATCCGGAAAAGACATTACACGTTTATGTTTTTACTCCTTTGATCCAGAAATCTATTTCAACTCAAACGCAGAAGTTTTTTCTTGTTATTCTGAACTTGTTTCAGGATCTCACCAAATAAATAATCAATCTCATTCCAATGAAACACATCGAAACCATACACAGAATAGTTTTACAGAAGCGTATCAAAGAACATTTACACCAGATACGAATACGCTCATTGAACATTGCGTCAGATTCACAAAACAGAAAATGGATTACGTTGAAGGAAACCGAAATAACTTTGTACATCAATTAGCATGTAACCTTAACAGAAAAGGAATCAGTTATGCAGAAGCATTAGGCTTCATTTTATCCGATTACAATTACAACGAAATCGAAGTAATGAATGCAGTTAAAAGTGCATACAACAATACACACGAATTTGGTACTGATAAGGAGTATAAAACACCGAAAACAAAGGAAAAGACAAATCCGAAAAGTAGTACAACAAACGAGGAAGAAATCGATGATGACGAAGAAAAACCTGCTGCCATAGAACGACTGGAAATGTTCCTAAACAAAAGGTACAACTTTAGGTACAACATCGTAACAGGAAAGCTCGAATACAAAAAGGTTCGAAACCAAATGTATAAACCAATAACCGACTTTGTTGAAAATTCTATTCTTAGAGAAGTATTAAAAGCAAAAGTCAAATGCAGTATTCAAGGATTGCGCTATTTATTGATGTCGGATTATGTAGAACAATTCGATCCATTCAAAGAATATTTTTTAACCTTACCAGAGATAAATCAAGAGATTGATTACATCACAGAATTAGCCAATACCATAACCACAACCAATCAAGAATTATGGTTAGAGTGTTTCAAAAAATGGTTTGTGGCAATGGTGGCTTGTGTAACGAATGAAAAAGTTGTTAATCAAACAGTAATTGTTTTCAGTGGAAAACAAGGAATAGGTAAAACAACCTGGATGGAAAAGTTAGTACCGAAACAATTAAAAGAGTATTTGTTTTCTGGAACAATTAATCCCAATAACAAAGACACGTTAATCCATTTGGCTGAATGTATGTTAATCAACTTAGACGAGCTAGAAAACCTAAACAAAACAGAAATCGGTTCATTAAAGGAAATCATTACGAAATCCCATATCAGAATGAGAAAAGCGTACGGACACAATAACGAAACTTTACCACGTAGAGCATCATTTGCAGGTTCGGTAAATACAGCTCAATTTTTAAACGATACCACTGGTTCAAGAAGATTCTTATGCTTTGAAGTCGAACACATCGAATACCATCACAACGTCAATTTAGATTATTGTTACAAACAAGCTTTGCATTTAATAGATCAAGGATTTAGATATTGGTTCAACAACGAAGAAATTAAAAACATCAACCAAAATAATGAGCAATACCAAATCAAAACCCCTGAAGAAGAATTACTTTTAACATGGTTCGAAAAAGCCGACAGAGAAACTGCAACTGCTTTTTTAAATACAACCCAAATAGCGACAAGGTTAGCTTATTTCAGTAACATCAACATTAATAGCGGAACAGTAAACCAATTAGGTAAAGCATTAAAGAAACACGGATTTATGAGGATTTCAAAAAATGGTTCGTATGTCTATGCAGTCAAAGAATTAGAATACGATCAAGTCCAAAAAATGAACAAAGAGTTGGAGTAGAAATAAATTGAAAATGGCATAACAATTTGCAGACGAGTGTCAATCCATTGAGAGAAGCGCAAAAATGTTTACCGACCATCGGGAGTGATTTAAACATTTTAGAGAAGCGAAATGAATATTGACCGGCGAGAATTGAAGCCTTGATTTTTTGATTCGTTTTGGATCAAGCCAAATCCATAGTATTCATGAATACAATATATACCCGTAGTGCATTTAGGTAA
>NZ_DINY01000062.1:0-16861 GCF_002426075.1 Empedobacter sp. UBA5528
TAAAAAAGAAAAGGATTGAACATTGTTCAATCCTTTTCTTTTTTAATATCTAAAAATTGTTTTATTCTACAACTTCCATTTCTACGTTTAATGTTCCCGCATTAATAGAACCTATAGAAGTAAACGCTGCTTTACTCAAATCCAATAAACGAGATTTTGTATGAGGTCCTCTATCGTTTATTTTTACAACAACAGATTTTCCGTTATTTGTATTGGTTACTTTGACTTTTGTACCGAATGGTAAAGTTTTGTGGGCTGCAGTTAAGTTATTTTTGTTATATAACTCGCCACTAGAAGTTTTTTTACCGTGAAATTTATCAGCATACCATGATACAATTCCACTTACTTTTTTTCCAGCTTTTTCAACAATTTCCGAAATCGCAGTGTTATCTGTTTTATTAAAATCTGAAAATTTATTGATTAAATTAAGTTTCAAATTTTTAGTTATAGTAACTGGTAACGGATTTTCTATTGAAAAGTTTGATTTTCCTTTAGCTTGAGCCATTGGGATAATCATCAGCATTACTAATAATGTTAAAATATTCTTTGTCATTCTTTAGTTCTTTCTGAATCTTTATCTAAAATAAGCATAATTGATTTTGTTTGTACATGCATAGTTTTTTCTAATGTTTTTTAGAAATGAAAAGAGACTTAAATGTATATGTTTAGTAGCTTTAGAAAGAAATGTTAACTATAAGTTAAAAATATAGTTACTTATTAAAATTTTTAAGAATTATTTACAATTATTGTCTAAATAATTATTAATCAATTTATTAACTTTTTAACAAGTAAATGTTAAATTAAATGACGCGATTAAGATGTTGATTTAAGATATTTTTTAATCCAGTAAAACGCATAATTTGTTGAAGAATTTGACTCGTTTCTTCAATTGATAATTCAGGATTTTTTGTTTGATGCATCAATTCTTTAATCATATTATCTATGTAAATAATTTTGAAGCGAAGTAAAACATCAAATAAATCTTTGTGCACAAATTCTTCTTTTTTCTTAATATTGATGCCTTGTTTTACTGTCCAGTTTTCGCTTAAACTATGCTTTTCTAACATCATTTCCGAAGCAAGCTGTACAATTTCTGGATTGGTTAATCGAGAAAAATAGGTTCCTGTTCGCAATTCATCATTTTCTAAACCAACTTTCACTTCTTCTAAAATAGATTGATAAAGCGGATTACTCAAACTCAGTTCGTTTTCATCAAATTGAGAAATGATTTCTTGGTTAACTGTTGTTTTATATAGCTCGTTGTTCTCGTTCTTCAAATCAACTTCCAAATCACCAAATTGCATAATCAACTTAATAATTTCATTTTCTACAGTTTGTTGAACATTGATGACTTCCTTTGTAGACGGAACAACCGAAATAGCAGTTTTTTTTGTTCGCGCATTATCGATAATATGAGAAGACGAAGAAGTTGATTTATCGCCAGAATTTTGCAATTGAGCCAATTCTTTGAACAAAACTTCTTCTCGAATTTCCATAATTTTAGAAGTTTCTGCAATGTAAACTTCTTGCTTGATAATATTTGGAATAAGTGAAATCGATTTGACAATTTCTCTAATTAATTCAGCTTTTTTGATAGGATCATTCTTCGCATCTTCCAACAAAACATTTGCCTTGAAACGAATAAAATCGGAGGCATTTTCTTTTATATACGCTTCGATTTCTGTTGTCGAATGTTTTTTGGAAAACGAATCTGGATCTTCGCCTTCTGGTAACAAAAGAATTTTGACATTCATTTCTTGTTCCAAAATCATATCAATTCCACGGAAAGATGCTTTGATCCCAGCATTATCACCATCGTACATCACAATGATGTTCTCTGTCAAACGTTTTATCAAACGAATTTGTTCGTTTGTAAGCGCTGTTCCAGAACTCGCTACTACATTTTGAATTCCTGCTTGATGCAACGACAAAACATCTGTATAACCTTCGACCAAAAAACATTGATCGGCTTTTGTAATGTGTTGTTTTGCCTGAAATAATCCGTAAAGCGTTTTACTTTTATGGTAAATTTTATTTTCGGGAGAGTTTAAATATTTAGCAGCTTTGGCATCATTTCGCAAAATTCTTCCACCAAAACCTAATGTACGTCCCGAAAAACTATAAATAGGAAACATAACACGTTCGCGAAACTTGTCATATTTCTTATTATCTTCTTTGAAAGTTGCTAAACCAGCTTCTTCAATTAATTCTTTCGAATAACCATTTTTTAAGGCATATTCAGCAAAGGCATCCCATTGTTTTGGTGAATAACCAAGCTCAAATTTGTCGATGGTTTCTTTGGTAAAGCCACGTTCGCGGAAATAACTTAATCCAATCAAATTTCCTTCTTCCGAATTATGCAATTGATTAGTGAAGAATTTCTTCGCAAAATCAGTCAAGATATATAAACTTTCGCGGTCTTTTTCCTCTTGTTGTTGCTCAAAAGTATATTCAGCATCTTCTTCAATCTCGATGTTATAACGTTTTGCCAACCATCGCAACGCTTCTGGATAAGTAAATTGTTCAACTTCCATCAAAAAAGTCACAACATTTCCACCTCTTCCAGAAGAAAAATCTTTCCAGATTTGTTTGGCAGGTGAAACAACAAAAGAAGGTGTTTTTTCGTTCCCAAAAGGCGAGAGTCCTTTTAAGCTAGAACCTGCACGTTTTAAGTTTACAAAATCACCAACAACTTCTTCTACACGAGCTGTTTCGAAAATTATATCTATCGTTCTTTGAGAAATCAAATTGAATTATTTTTTAGAATTATGTAAACAAATTAATTCTCAAAATTAAAACAAATTCTTTACTTGGCTTCATCTTTTCAAAACCTTTGTAGAAATGTATTTTAACATTTTTGAGATTTGGTATGATATTCGTTTATTAGACTGAAACTTGAAATTAAATTTTATGAAATCAACAATTTTAAAAATATCTTTTTCAGCAATTTTAGCAACAGGATTTTTAACATCTTGTTCTACTGTTAATAACGTGATTGGTAATACTGAAAACACAAATGATAACTCTATTTTAGGGAAATGGGAGTTGAGCCAAATTAATTTTATGAAGGCAGGTACTATTGCAGAAGCTTATCCAATAGGAACACCTTATCTTAATTTTGTTTCAAATAGTATGTTAAATGCTTCGGATGGTTGTAACACTATGAATGGAGGAGTTACAATTTCTGGAAATGAAATAACTTTTGGTAATATGATGTCTACGATGAAAGCTTGTCAAAATGTAGAAGATTCTAATTTCAGTTCAAAATTAAATGGAAAATTAAAATATTCTATTTCAGATAATAAATTATTATTAATCCAAGGTGATATTGTCATCATGACTTTTGTTCGTCCTGGTACTTTAGCAGGCTCTTGGGAATTAGAAGAATTTATTGGTAAAGATAGAAGTGCAAAATCATTAGATGATCGTTTCCCAAATCAAAAACCTACATTAACATTCCAAAATAACAAAGTTTCTGGTAATGATGGATGTAATAATTTGACAGGAGCTTATGTAGCGGTTGGTAATTCATTGACTGTAAAAAACATCGCAACTACGCGTATGGCTTGTCAAGGAGTAGATTCTGATGCTTTTGGAGAGCGTTTTAACAATGTAAACAAATACGAAATTATAGACGGAAAATTAGTTTTGTTTGCAAATGATGTTAAAACAATGGTTTTCAAGAAAAAATAATGAAATTCAATTTATAAATCATTAAAGCTGTCATTTTTTGACAGCTTTTTTATTTTTATATTTGTAGACTTTTTAAAAGGAGAGAAAGATGAAATTTCCACAAACACATCAATTAAAAGATATAGCATCAATTATCGATGCGAAATTTATTGGAGACGAAAATTTTCCAGTAGAAGGAATCAATGAAATTCACCGTGTAGAAGCGGGAGATATAGTTTTTGTTGATCATCCAAAATATTATGATAAAGCGTTACAATCGAATGCTACAATCGTTTTGATTAACAAAGAAGTTGATTGTCCAGAAGGAAAAGCTTTGTTGATTTCTGATGATCCTTTCCGTGATTTTGTCAAAATTGGACAACATTTTATGGCGTTTGAAACTTCTACAAAACAAATTTCTGATTCAGCAGAAATAGGTGAAGGAACAGTTATTCAGCCAGGGGCATTTATTGGAAATCATGTTAAAATTGGAAAAAATTGTGTGATTCATTCTAATGTTTCAATCAATGATTATGCAATTATCGGAGATAATGTAATTATTCGTTCGGGAACAGTTTTAGGAGCTGATGCATTTTATTACAAAAACCGCGAAACAGGTTTTGATCGTTTAAAATCTGTCGGAAATGTTATCATCGAAAATAATGTAGAAATTGGTGCGAATTGTACGATAGATAGAGGAGTTTCTGCGTCTACAATTATTGGAGAAGGAACAATTATGGATAACTTAATTCAGATTGGTCATGATACAATTATAGGTAAAAAATGTTTGATTGCTTCGCAAGTTGGAATTGCTGGTTGTGTAAATGTAGAAGACGAAGTTTCTATTTGGGGACAAGTTGGGATTACAAGTGGTATAACAATCGGTACAAAAGCGGTGTTATTAGCACAAGCAGGAGTTAGTAAATCTTTGGAAGGTGGAAAAACATATTTTGGTTATCCAGCAGAAGAGGCTCGTGGCTTGTATAAAAAAATGGCTGTCACAGAGATAATGGTTCGCGATTACAAGAGAAAATAAAATTCTTTATAGAATATATTTGCAGCCGACCATTTGGTCGGCTTTTTTTTATGATAAATATCTTATACTTTTTTGTCCTGTTCTAATAAAGACTTAGTGTATTTTTTACATTGAATATTTTTTAAAATGCAAAACTCCTTTTATATTTGTGTAAATTAAAAATCACAATGTCTGTATTAGTAAACAAAGATTCAAAAATAATCGTTCAAGGTTTCACAGGGAAAGAAGGAACTTTTCATGCTGAGCAAATGATTGAATATGGAACACAAGTAGTAGGTGGTGTAACTCCAGGAAAAGGAGGACAAACTCACCTAGGATTACCAATTTTTAACACAGTAAAAGATGCTGTTGATCAAGCAGGAGCAGACGTTTCTATTATTTTCGTTCCACCAGCATTCGCTGCTGACGCTGTAATGGAAGCTGCAGAAGCAGGTATCAAAGTAATTATTTGTATTACAGAAGGTATTCCAGTAGAAGATATGGTAAAAGTACAAGCTTATGTTGACCAAAGAGATGTAACATTAATCGGACCTAACTGTCCTGGTGTTATTACTTCTGAGGAAGCTAAAGTTGGTATTATGCCAGGTTTCATTTTCAAAAAAGGTAAAGTTGGTATCGTTTCTAAATCAGGAACTTTAACTTACGAAGCTGCAGACCAAGTTGTAAAAGCTGGTTACGGAATTTCTACAGCAATCGGAATTGGTGGAGACCCAATTATTGGAACTACAACGAAAGAAGCTGTTGAATTATTTATGAATGACCCTGAAACTGAGTGTATCGTAATGATTGGTGAAATTGGTGGACAATTAGAAGCTGAGGCTGCTCGTTGGATTAAAGCAAATGGAACTAAACCAGTTGTAGGATTTATCGCAGGACAAACTGCACCAAAAGGTCGTACAATGGGACACGCTGGAGCTATCGTTGGTGGAGCTGATGATACAGCACAAGCTAAAATGGCAATTATGGAAGAATGTGGAATCCATGTTGTTGCATCTCCTGCTGATATCGGAGCTACAGTTGCAAAAGTTTTAGGATAAGAATATTCTTAATCAAAATAGTAAGGAACTCAAATTTGAGTTCCTTTTTTTATTTTAAAATTCTTGTTATGCAATAAATATTATATGTAATCAATACAATCAATAATACTCCTAAACACATTAGTAATAAATCAAATCGCCCTTGAAATTTATTTGAAAAATCGATTTGTATTAACTCTTTATTTTGATATTTTAAAGCTTGTATTGATATTATTTTCTTATTATTTAAATGAGAATAAAAATAAGGTTGTGCCAGTTTTTTGATTTTGTAATCATTATCCTCTTTAAAAATTTCGAATTCAATCAAATTATTTTGATGATTTGTTTTAACAAATTCATATCCATTAATTTTATTGAAATTTTCATATTGTAAATTGAAATTTATTTGAGGATATTCTTTTAATTTAAAGATTAAATATTCTTTTCGATTTTTCCTTTTTCCACTAAAATCTATTTCTGGCTGATAAGCCATATGACCTTTAATGGTTTTGTATTCTTGTATTTTATCAGGCTGATAATTTTCTATGCTAAAAGATAAAATAAATATTATTAAAGAGGAGAAAATCAATGATGTAATTATAATATATTCTTTTTCTACAAAACTTATTTCAAAATCTTCATTCTTTTTTATTTCAGGATAATTAGTTTTTAAATAAGATAGAATCTCATCAAACACATATTTATTATGAACTTCTTTAATACGACAAACTATTTTATTATCAGTATACAATTGGATTAATTGTCCATTAGATTTCCTTTTATAAGAATCTTTATATTCACCATTTGTAATACTAAAGCTTGTGAAATCTATCGCTTTCTTATATACTAAATTAGTATAAATAAGTCTGTTGTTATTAAATTCATAAGACTCTTTACTATCACTAATTATAAAATAAAGTTGAACTATAATAAGTCCAGAAATTAAAAAATAATTGAAAGCGCTATATCCTATTAATATAAAAAAGAAATAGGCAACTACTGAAATTAATGTGACAATTTTCCTTAGAGCACTATCTTCCCTTAAAGGAATAAAATGGGTATTAAATTTTATCATTATAAAAACTCGTCTTCATCATCAAAATCATCTTCCATTTCGTCGTCGTCTGGAGAATAATCTTCGATAAAAACTTTGAATAATCTTGGACAAATGATTTGCAAATTGGTTAAATTTTCGTCATCCCAATCAAAATCAGGTTTTGGAGATTTTTCGGTATAAAATTTAAAACATTCTTTATCTACAAAGTCAATAATCTTGTGTTCAAATTTTTCGTAGAAAACATCATCAGCGATTAAATGAAAATCTTCAAATTCATATAAATCATCTTCGTTAAAGCCTTCGTTAAAATAATCGGCTAAATTATCAGGATTCAAAATTGCCTTTTCAAACAATTCTTGTCCTTGTGAAATAATCCAATTTTTGAAATAATAGAAATGCGTAGGATCTGTATCGTCATTCATAATACAAGCCGCACACCATATTTCAGGCGAATGTAATGAATACGAATAGAACTCTAATCGAAGTTGAAAACCAATAATATCCTCGGCAGTTAGATCTTCTAATTCTTGTGCCAAAGCCTTTTCTTGATCTTGCAAATTAATGGCATTGAGCAAAGAATTTTCTATAATTTGCCAAAACAAATCTTCTTCGAGCATACGCGAAATGCGCTCTGTGGGAAGGGTTGAAGAGTTAAACAAATCATCTAAAAAATCCATATTTCTACTTTTTAGTTTGTATTAAGTTGGTTTTGATTCGTAAAAAATTATCTAATGTTTTATTTCTTAAACCTTTAATTGATAAAACATTTTAATAAAATCTTTTTTTAATTTATAAATAAAATATGATGAAACCTATTAATTTTTAAACTATTTACAATTTTTAAGGTAATTGTTTGATTTTGTTTAAACTAAAAAAAAGTCTAATTCGAAGTGGAATTAGACTTTTTGGTTTTAAATATTTTACTCAATAATATGCGGAACAAAACGACTTTTATCGGTTGTAATAAATTGGTCACTTTCGCGGAACGTAATTCCACACGATTCTTGTCCAATAATCCAACTTCCGATAATGGTATAACCTGTTTCTTCATGATGTAAATTAGCCAAAGCTTGATAAATAAAACCTTCTTCGCCATATTCTCCTGAAGTTTGCTCCGAAATAGTTCCGTTTTTTACAATTTCTACATTTGCACCTTCACGAGATAACAATGGTTTTTTGACATAATTCTTCATCTCTTTTGGTGAATCTGTATAAGCTTCTAATAATAATGGATGATCTGGATACAATTCCCATAAAATTGGTAAAATAGCTTTGTTTGAAAGAATCATTTTCCAAACAGGTTCTATCCAATTTGCGTTGATTTCATCATTTTTGATGTTGTATGCAAACAACTCGTCCATCATCCATTCCCACGGATAAAGTTTGAAAATATCTGTAATAGGTTCTTCTTCTAAATCAACAAAATTGACATTATTCCAACCGATTTCGTCTACATAAATTAATTTGGTATTAATTCCGGCCTGTATCGCGCAATCTCTGATATATTCGATATTCGTCAAATCTTCTAACGATTCTCTTACACAAGAAAAATGTAAGGTTTCACCTTTCAAATAAGTTTTTAACATTTTCCATGTTTCAATTAATTTATCATGAACAGAATTGAATTGATCTTTCGTTTCTCCAAAATAATTTTCCATCCAAAGCCATTGTACAACACCACATTCGAACAACGAAGTTGGCGTATCAGCATTGAATTCTAACATTTTCAATTGATCATTATCATATGCAAAATCAAAACGTCCATAAATACTTGGCGCATCATTTTCCCATGTATCATTCAAATAAGGTTGAATAAATTTTGGAATTTTAAATTCGTCCAAACGATTATTTAGAATCACATGTACGACAGCATTCAAGCACATTCCCCACAATTCGTTTGTCGCTTCAAAGATTTTATCCGCTTCTTTTTCCGAAATAGAATAGTAATAATCTTCTACCCAATAGGTTTGTTTATTTTCGTCTGTATGATAACCAAAGCCGATATTTTCTAACCTTTTTTGCCAGTTTTCGTCCGCTTTTATTCTTTTTAATTGCATAAAATTAGTTTAAGATGAAACTGAACGAGAAGAAGCAGATTTTCCGAATCCACCGCGAACAGTTTGACTTTTATACGCTTGCGCTTTTGCCGCGTTTGTTCCGACATTAGATTGTTGATGCAAACCTTGACTTGCATAGCCCATTCCGCCACCAGTTAAGCTACGAAAAGCCATAAACCACAGTAACGAACTTCCCATTCCGCCGTGATGCGAACCACCAGAATGCGACGAATAATTTGACGTGACATCTGTGTAAGGTGCAGTAGAATCTGCACGCATATATACCTTTTGTGCATTGTTTGTAACAGGCGCTTCTTCACGATTCATACACGAACTAAGAACCGACGAAATTAACACTAAAGTCACGACTTTACTTGCTCTTTTTTCTCTTTTATTCATGATAGATTATTGAATAGTTACGTAAATAGGAATTTTGGTAGAATCGGTAGGTGTATATTGTTTGTGCGTAATCAAAGTATCTACTTTCTCTGCAATTATCAAATCGTTTGACCAAATTTTTTGTTTGGTAATATGTAAAACAGAATCGCCTTTCGTTTCGGTTGTTAATACAACTTCACGAGCTGATTTTTTATCAATTTGTTCTAAATTCTGATTTTCGTTTTTATTAGATTGACACGCAAAAAAAGTTGTCAATGGTAGTGTTATTAAAAGTATTTTTTTCATTTTTCTTAGACTTCTAACAAAGTTACATTATTTCACAAAAAAAGCACAATCCAGAAATTCTGAATTATGCTTTTTGAAAAAGTATAGTCTTATTATTTATTATTCTAATGATTTAAAACTAATAATTCTTCTTTTTTCATAGAACCTGTTTGTTTCAATCTTGTGTGCCAAGAGAACGCTTCTTCTAAGATATGTGGCGTTTGACCACCTCTTTCTGCACAAGCTCTTTCGAAATAAGATAATAATTCACCTTTATAATCTGGATGAACACAGTTGTTGATAATTTCGATTGCTCTTTCGCGTGGTGCTAAACCTCTTAAATCGGCTAAGCCTTGCTCTGTAACAATAATATCTACATCATGTTCTGTGTGATCGTGATGAGAAACCATCGGAACGATAGACGAAATATTTCCACCTTTTGCGATAGAAGCAGTAACAAAGATTGAGATAAATGCATTACGAGCAAAATCTCCAGAACCTCCAATACCATTCATCATGTGTGTACCAGAAACATGAGTTGAGTTTACGTTACCATAAATATCACACTCTAAAGATGTATTGATTCCAATAATTCCTAAACGACGAATAACTTCGGCAGAGTTAGAAATAGATTGAGGACGTAAAACAATTTTATCTTTATAATTGTCGATGTTTCCTATAACACGGTCATAACATTCTTGAGAAACTGTCATAGAAGATGCCGAAGCAAACTTCATTTTTCCAGAATCAATTAAGTCAAATGTAGAATCTTGTAAAACTTCTGAATACATGACTAAATCTTCAAAATCAGAATGTTCTAAACCACCTAAAACGGCGTTTGCAACTTTACCAATACCACATTGTAATGGCATTAATGATTTTGTAAGACGACCTTCTTCAACTTCATTTTCGAAGAATTTCACAATGTTTTGAGCAATTGCAGCAGTCGCTTCATCAGCTGGTTGAATGTCTCCTGGAGCATCTTGAATGTCGTGAAAAACAATTCCAACAATTTTAGAAGGATCTACTTTTATTGTTTCTGTTCCAATTTTTGTATCACAAGTAGTGATGTTAATTGGAGTACGTTTTCCATATTCTTCTACACTATAAATATCGTGAATACCTTTGATATTTGTAGGAATAGATGTGTTAATCTCAATGATTAATTTGTCTGCATTTGCAGCAATTTCTGCATTATTACCGATAGAAGTAGTAGGTACTAAAGAACCATCATCTAAAATTTCAGCAACTTCTAAAACACCTAAATTAATTTTAAATTGTCCATCTAAAATATGCTCAGCAGTTTCTCCTAAATGCTGATCGATAAATAAAACATTACCTGCATTTATATTTTTACGCATTACAGTATCTACTTGGAATGGTAAACGTTTTTTTAATGCTCCACTTTCTACTAAAGCTGCGTCTGTACCATGTCCTAATGAAGCTCCTGTTACTAAAGTGATTTTTAAATTTTCAGATTTGGCACGCTCAGCAACAGCTTTTAATACAACTTTAGTATCGCCTCCTCTTGTAAAACCACTAGAACCAACAGTCATTCCATCTTCAAAAAATTTGGCAGACTCCTCTGCTGTCATTACTTTTGACTGTAGGTTAGTTAATTTTATTCTTTCCAACATAATGCAACTTTTTCTTTCTAATACTATTCAATAATTGTTCCCTTCTGAACGAAGGGAGTTACAAATATTGGATTAATTAATAAAAAGTTAATATTAAAAATAGTCAAATAATTATCTATTTCGGACATTTTTATTTGTGTACATTATACATCATATCAAATAAATTATTATATTAGTTCGCAGATTAAAGAAACTATGAATATACATTTGGATAATAAGTTCGAAACACGATATTACCTAACCGAAATTGACAAATTACCAACCTCAATTTTCTGTTACCATAAGGAAATTTCGGAAGCATACGTGGTAGAACATAAACATAACAAAGCGCAATTTCTTTATTGTGAGGGAGGAATAGTTTATGTAAAAATAGGAAAAGATACTTTTTATTTACCTGCAAGACACTATATGTGGATACCGCCTCATGTGGAACATAGTATACACCCAAATACACCAGAGGTGATTATGAGAAATTTATATTTCCCTATTAATGAAAGTGATAATTCGTTTTATAAAAAAGTAGGAATCTATCCTGCTGATGGATTGTTGTTAGAGCTTTTATTATTTTCTAACCAATGGAAAGGAGATATTCTTCCAGAAAATAGAAGCGAATATGTAATTGCACAAGCTTTTAAAGAAATATTACCTAAAGTAAGCAAAAGTAGTTTACGATTAGCTCTTCCATTACCACACGACGAACGTCTGAAAAAAATCGTTCAATTCTTAGATGATAATATGGATTCTTCGATTACAATGAAGAAAATTACAGCCGAATTCGGATTCTCTGAACGATCATTATCACGATTATTCCAAAAAGATTTGAATATGACATTTGTTCAATATTTCACTATTTTAAGAATGTTACGCGCTTTACAATTGTTAATTGATAATACGTATTCAATCAGTGAAATTTCGACAATGGTTGGTTACAATAGTTTGCCGACGTTTAGTAATACATTCCAAAAAGTAATTGGAGTTCGTCCAACAGATTATTCAAAGAAAAAAGATATATTATAAATTTAGGTATGAAAATTTATCAAGTAAGTGGATTAGGCGCAAACGCAAATGCTTTTCGAAATCTACGCTTGGAACAAGATTTTGAGCAAGTTTATATTCCTTGGTTAGATCCAGAGAAAGATGAAACTTTGGCTCATTATACTGAAAGATTGTTAGATAAAATAAATCCCATAGAAGATTTTCTTTTGATGGGATTATCTTTTGGTGGAATAATTGTGCAGGAAATGAATCGTTTTATCAATCCAAAACATACATTTCTGATTTCGACAGTGAAGAGTAGGGCAGAGCTTCCGAAGTTATTTCGATTTTCGGCTTCTATTAATGCGCATAAAATAATTCCGATGAGTTTTTTAACTTCAGACCGAACATTTTCGTACATGATGATGCGAAAATTGTATTATACGGATCGTGATAAAGATAATATTGACGATATTTTTGAGTTTCGAAACAAAGAATATTTAAGTTGGTCGATTCATAAGATTGTAAACTGGGAACATTCTACAGCTTATCACGAAGAAAATATCACACATATTCATGGTACAAAAGATATTGTTTTTCCGATTGAATATATCAAAGATGCAATACAAATAGAAGGCGGAACACATATTATGGTGATGCAAAAGCCAAAATTAGTGAGCGATGAAATAAATAAAGTATTAATCACTTTATAGATAAAAAAAGCTTGAACATTTGTCCAAGCTTTTTTAATTTTATACTTCTTCTGTTGTATTTTCTTCTTCGAAATAACTTTTTTCTAAAGCGAAATTTTCAGCATTGATGACATCAAATTCGCCAATTTTTGTACGACGAAGTGCTGTTAAATATCCACCCGAATTAATTGCTTTTCCAAAATCAAAAGCCAAAGAACGAATATAGGTTCCTTTGCTACAATTCACTTCAAAATCGACAAAAGGTAAATCTATTTTTGTAATTTTAAAATCGTGAATCGTTATTTTACGTGCTTTACGTTCTATTTCTTGACCTTCGCGAGCTAATTCATACAAACGTTTTCCATCTACTTTTACCGCTGAATGCATTGGCGGAAATTGTTCAATTTCTCCAATAAATTGCTTCGTTGCTTCGTGAATGATTTCTTCTGTGATATGTTCAGTAGGAAAAGTTTGATCTTCTTCCGATTCCAAATCATATGTAGGCGTCGTTACACCTAATTTGATTGTACCTGTATAGGACTTTTCTTGCGCCTGAAATTCATCAATGCGTTTTGTCCATTTTCCTGTACAAACCAATAAAAGTCCAGTAGCTTTTGGATCTAAAGTCCCAGCATGTCCAACTTTTATTTTCTTTAAATTATATGCTTTTCTAATGTTCCAACGTATCTTATTTACGACATCAAAAGATGTCCAATCAAGTGGTTTATCAATCAAAAAAACGTGACCTTCTTGTATTTTTTCTACGTTCATCTTATTTGTGCTGAATCATTGTAGTTTCTACTGAAGCGGCATTGTCTTTTTCTGCTTGTGTTGGAGAATTGTAAGAGAAATAAATCAATAAAATAATTCCGATGATAATTCTGTACCACCCCCAAAATTTGAAACCGTATTTTGTTAAAACTGCAATAAATGTTTTCACTGCGATTAATGCTACAATAAATGCGACAACATTTCCAATTAAGAATAATATAATATGGTTTTGATCTTGCAAAATCATTTCGTAACCTTTCATTGGTGTTGCAGTATCTTCTCCCCAAGTTTTAACAAAAATAGAATAAACTGTAACCGCTAACATTGTCGGAACTGCTAAAAAGAAAGAAAATTCTGCAGCTGCTTTACGAGATAAACCTTGTGTCATACCTCCAATGATCGAGGCGGCGGAACGAGATGTACCAGGCATCATAGCCAAACATTGCCAAAAACCGATAATAATTGCTTGTTTTAATGTAATATCTTTTTCATCATTAATTTTAGGATTTTTGAACCATTTGTCTACAAATAATAAAATGATTCCTCCGAAAACTAACATTCCAGAAATAGCAACTTGATTTCCTAAAACAGCTTCGATTTTATCATCAAATAATTTTCCTAATATAAGGGCAGGAATAACCGCACAAGCTAATTTGATGTAAAAATTGAAATTGAAATTTTTGAAGTCAAAGAATTTTTTCCAATATAAAACGACAATTGATAAAATTGCTCCAAATTGTATCGAAACTTGAAACATTTTTAAGAATTCACTTTCTGGCATCCCCATCAAAGCTGCTGTGAATCCCATGTGTGCTGTAGAAGAAATTGGTAAATATTCGGTAAGACCTTCTATAATAGCAATAATAATTGCTTGTAAAGTATTCATTATTTTTCTTTATTCGGATTGATTAAAATGGCATAAATCTCGACGATGAAACCAACAACAACTAAAAAAGGCGCTAATCTAATTCTACGAAAAGAATAGATTTCGTCGTTCCAATAATTTGCATCCCACGTTCCATCGGGTCTTGTGTTCGCATCGTGTCCTGTCATCAATAAAAATCCAAGACCAATTAGCGCAACACCAATTGCCATGAAAATGTAATTTCTTTTTCCAAATAAAAAAGTAAAACCAGCATCGTTTGTAGATGCTGATTTTTTTGTTGTATTGATAGAATTTGATTTCATTAATAAAGTTGATCAGTTTTTAATCTTAAATAACGCCATGCAGCAAACAATGTACTGAAAACGGCAATAACAACTCCAATTCCAATTAAGATAATAATAAGTGGAGTGAAGCTTGGATTCCAAAGTACTAAACCAACTTTTGTTGCTAAAATGTACCATAAGAAACCTAATCCTACTGCTGCAATAAATGCTGCTAAGAAACCTAAAACTGCGGCTTCTATCAAGAAAGGTTTTACAATAAAACGTCTACGCGCACCAACTAATTGCATCGTTTTGATGCTGAAACGTTTTGCGTAAATTTTCAGACGTATAGAGTTGTTGATTAATACAACAACGATTACCAAGAAAATAACAGCAAAAATCATAATCCAAAAAGTAATTTTGTTGATGCTGTGGTAAATCGTTACCATCGCTTCTTTGTCACTTTTTACTTCGTCTACAATCGGATTTTTTGCCAATACCTTATTAATAGAATCAATTTGTTCAACAGATTGTATTAATGCAGGGTTCAATGTAATTTGAACTGATGCAGGGAAAATACTTTCTTCGAAGAAATCACTACCATCCGTACCCAAATCTTTTTTCGCAATTTTAGCTGCATCCTCTTTGCTGATATACTGTGTAGCTTCAACAAAAGGATACTTCACCTTCAACGAATCGATATAAGATTTCTGTAAATCAAGCTCCTTATCTTTTAATTTTGGATCTTCGACATCTTTAAAATATGCCTCGATTTTTAACTCTCTTTTTAGATGTTCTGCGTAACTTTGTGCATTAATGACAATTAAGCCGAAAATACCTAATAGAAATAAAACAAGCGAAATACTAATCACAACAGTGATGTTTGAAGATCGCAGTCTTTTTTTCTCAAATTTATCGTTCGTTTTTGACATTTGGGTTAATTTTGGGGCTAAGATAAAAAAAACTTATTTCGCAAGAAAGATATTCCGTATATATTCTACGGTAAGTTGGTTAAAGAAAACTTAAAATTTAGAATTTTTGAAAGTAAAAGCTAAAAAACATTTAGGTCAGCATTTTTTGAATGACGAAAATATTGCACGAGACATCGCTGAAGGGTTAACTTGGGAAGGCTATGATCGTGTCTTAGAAATTGGTCCAGGAATGGGCGTGTTGACAAAATATATTTTACAAGCAAAGAAAAATATAGAGGTTGTGGAGATTGATACAGAATCAGTCGAATATTTAAAAGAATATTATCAACCATTTTATCCAGGATTTAAAATTCATTCTGAAGATTTCTTGAAAATGGACTTTTCATCAAAGTTTGATGAACAAATTGCTATTTTAGGAAATTTTCCGTATAATATATCTTCGCAAATTATTTTTAAAGCTTTAGAAGAGCGTTACACTGTTCCCGAAGTTTGTGGAATGTTTCAGAAAGAAGTTGCAGAACGTATTGCATCCAAAAAAGGTACAAAAGATTATGGTATACTTTCTGTATTAGCTCAAGCTTATTATCATTGTGAATATTTGTTCACCGTTCCAGAACACGTTTTTACACCGCCACCAAAAGTGAAATCGGGCGTTATTATTATGAAACGCTACCGAACAGAAATTGAAGGAGTCGAACAAAAACGGTTTTTTCAAGTGGTAAAAGCTGGTTTTGGACAAAGAAGAAAAACGCTTCGTAATTCGTTGAAAGCTTTGGGAATTCCTGAAGATTTAAACGATCACGAGTTTTTGAATATGCGCGCAGAACAATTATCTGTCGAAGATTTTATTGAGTTAACGAAAAGAATGAAATAGATTATGGAGGTAAAAATTACAAAAGATTTTATTGAACATTTAAACGAAAGTATTAATCAGCAAAATGCAAAAGCAGTTAAGGAGATGTTGCAAGATTTGCACCCCGCCGATATTGCTGAATTGTTTGATGAGCTTTCGACCAAAGAACAATCTTTTGTAATTGATTTACTCGATAATGAAATTTCTGCTGATATCCTTCTTGAATTAGAAGAAGATGATCGACGCAAATTCCTGAAAACGCTTACTGCAAAAGAAATTGCTGAAGATGTCATTAATGAGATGGATACCGATGATGCTGTTGACGTTATTAATGAGCTTTCTGATGAAAAG
>NZ_DINY01000052.1:0-6049 GCF_002426075.1 Empedobacter sp. UBA5528
GAACTTACAACTCATAACTCGAAAACAGCCCTATAATCTCCTCAAGGGGATAGTTTAACTTCTATTCCTATTCCTTTAAGTCTTATGTCTTATAACTTATCACTCAAAACTCAGAACTTATAACCCGCGTTAGGGATAGTAGTAAAAATCCTTTTGTAGGAATTGGAACTTTCTTACTTGAAATTGAATCTTCTTCTACAAAAGATTGGAACGGATAGTCCGACCGAAGGGAACGCCCAAATTAATTTTTGTTAGGCACTATAAATTATTTGAAATTTATTAATTTATATAGATCATTTATTTTTTTAATAGAATCATTATCTAAATAATATAGGAAAAATAGGTTCTTGTCTATCTCAACAAAACCAGTAATCATATAAGATTTTTCGTTTTTTGATTCAATTAATAAATCAGGTTTATAATCATTGTTAATATCTAGCTCAACCATACCTTTTAAAGCATAAAGCTTTATTCTATCATTTATAATTGAATCGATGGGATTTCCTTTTATATTATAATTTACAATGGGTTTATGTATAAAGAAATCATCTGGAAAGTACATTTCTTCATATTTAGTATTTTCAAAATTATATACATCAGGACTCCGAAAAAATGATATTTTTTTCATCATTCTTTTATTAATTTCGATAATTTCTCCTAAGTTATATATCCTTATGATTGATTTTATTTTATCATCAATTGTTTCAGGATTGTATGTGTAATTTAAATTTACTTGCCTTACTTTATTTGATTTGGAATCGAAATTTACTGTAATATTCTTTAAGTTTTTATCGTCAACAATTGAAAACAAGTGAGAATTAAAAGATTTTAACGATTTAAATTGTGCATTATTTACAGGTGGAACTTTATAATAAAGTTCATTATAAGATTCAAATTGATAATTATTAAAAGTCTTACGAACTAAATATAAAGTATAAGTTGCAGAAAGTACCAATAATATAAAGAATAGAAATATAAATATCTTTTTCATAATTAATTATTATCGAAATATCAATTGTAGTAGCTTTCATAGATGCTTTTACAAGTGTTATCCATTCATATTCATTATCCATAAATATATGAATAAAAAAGAATTACACATACAAAAAAAAGCCCAACCAAAGTTGAGCTTGTATTTATCCAAAATAAAATGAATCGCGATCATTTAGAAAATTGAAATGCTTTCGAGTTTTATCTTGTTCTTCTTTATCAATTTCGAACTGTAAAATTTCGGGATGATTGTTAATTGTTTCCAAATCTTGTCCCAATGTATCAAATAAATGCGAATCGCCTTGATACTCGAGATTATAGCCATCTACGCCAATTCTATTTACACCAGCAATAAAAGCCATATTTTCGATTGCTCGAGCTTTTAGGAGTGAAATCCAAGCTTCTCGACGTGCTTTTGGCCAACTAGCGTTACAAAGTATCAAATCGTAGGGATTTTCCTCAGTATTGCGAATCCAAACTGGAAATCGTAAATCGTAGCAAACAATAGGACGAATTTGCCATCCTTTATAATCTATCGTTACAATTTTATCTCCTGCAGAATATACCCCAGCTTCTTTTCCGTAACTGAACAAATGTTTCTTATCGTAAATATAAATAGAGCCGCTTGGACAGATGAAATAAAATCGGTTATAGTATTTATCGTTTTCATGTGTAGAAATGCTTCCAGCAATCACAGAATTCAATTCTTTGGCTTTGTGTTGCATCCATTCGAAGGTTTCTCCAAAAGGTTTTTGACCAATTTTTTCTACATTCATCGAAAATCCCGAAGCAAACATTTCTGGTAACAATATAATATCAGTTTGATGATTGGCTAATAATTCATTTAAATAAGCGTGATTAGCTTTTGCATCTTCCCAGATTATATCGTATTGTATTAATGATATTTTAAGTTTATTTTGAATCTCCATTGTTAATAAATTTTTGATCTAATTTTGGTTTATTAGATTGGTTGATGATGTAATACATAAAGATAAATATAAAAAAACCAATAAACGAACCACCAACGGTATCAATCGCAAAATGGCGCGATAAGTAGATTCTACTAATTGCGATACTTGGAAAATGAAGTGCAAAAAATAATTGTAACCATCTGTTTTTGGTTAATAAACATAAAGTCATCGAAATTATTGCAGCTGTTAATGAATGTCCTGAAGGAAAAGTTGAAGCCATTTGTATCGCATAATCTTTGACTAGAATAATGTCTATTTTTTTCTGTGTAAAATAATATCCAGGACGTAAAACTTGTTCGAAATAGACATTCTTAAAGAAAACACTAATTGTTGTTGCAACTGCTCCAGAAACTAATAAATAATAAAAATATCTTCGAGTTGTTTTCCAAAATAGATAACCAAGAAGTATAAAAAATAAATAATAGGTTCCGAAATCGGTATAAAAAACAAAGAGTTTATCGAGATAATGATTGCTGTATTGATTGAAATGCAGATGTAATTCGTCGCGACCATAATATTGCGTCATAGCAATTGCAGCAAAATTGTAGATAAAAAAAACGACAAAAAATGGCCAAATTCTTAGAAATAAATCTTTTTGTTGATTCATTTGAGTTGGGTTTTTAAATAACATTTATGATGAGATTCCAAATAAGTCTAGAATGACATTCATTCAAATTTAAGCAAAAAAAAAACTTGACTAAATAGCCAAGTTTTAAAACGTTTTAATATTGTTTAAAAAAATTATTTTACTTTTTCTACGATTGCTTTGAAAGCTTCTGGATTGTTCATCGCTAAGTCAGCTAAAACTTTACGATTTAATTCAATTCCAGCTTTGTGGATAGCTCCCATAAATTTAGAGTAAGACAATCCGTGTAATCTTGCTCCAGCGTTAATTCTTTGAATCCATAACGCACGGAAATTTCTTTTCTTTTGACGTCTATCGCGGTAAGCGTATACTAAACCTTTTTCTACTGCATTTTTAGCAACAGTCCAAACGTTTTTTCTTCTTCCGTAATATCCTTTTGCAAGTTTTAAAACTCTTTTTCTTCTAGCTCTTGACGCAACTGCGTTTACTGATCTTGGCATAATTTTTAATTTTTTTGTAGTGGGCGAGATTGCTCTGCTTTAAGGCCCATCGACAGGGTTAATAATGAATTAATAAACCAAATAAGAACACGTTCTTATTTTAATCTTAATTGTTGTTTTACTGAATGAACATCAGCTTGATCAACTAAACCAGTTTGAGTTAAATTTCTCTTTTGTTTAGTCTCTTTTTTTGTTAGGATGTGGCTTTTAAAAGCGTGTTTTCTTTTAATTTTACCTGTTCCTGTTAATTTGAAACGTTTTTTCGCTCCAGATTTTGTTTTTAATTTTGGCATGATTACAAATATTTAAAATTAAAACGTTTTTTATTTTTTGTAAGATGATAAGAACCTAATTATTTCTTAGGTCCCATCATCATAATCATTCTTTTACCTTCAAGTTTTGGCATTTGTTCTACTTTTCCAACATCTTCCAATTCTTGAGCTAAACGTAACAATAAGATTTCTCCTTGATCTTTAAAGATAATAGAACGTCCTTTGAAGAAAACATACGCTTTCAATTTTGAACCTTCTTCTAAGAAAGATCTTGCGTGACGTCTTTTGAATTCGTAATCATGATCATCTGTTTGAGGACCGAAACGAATTTCTTTCACGACAACTTTCTGCTGTTTAGCTTTAAGTTCTTTTTCTTTTTTCTTTTGTTCGTATAAGAATTTTTTGTACTCTACGACACGACAAACAGGTGGAATGGCTTTTTCACTGATCATTACCAAATCTAAACCTTGTTCTTCTGCAAGTTCTAAAGCTTTAGCTATTGGATATACACCAGGTTCTATACCTTCTCCAACAACGCGTACTTCTTTCGCGTCAATCTTATCATTGATCTTGTGTTGATCTTCCTTAATTACTCTGGCTGGACCTCTGCCGCCTTTTCTTCTAATTGCGATAGTTATTCTGTTTTAAATTATTTTAATTTGATTTGTTCTTTCATGAAGTCGATAAACGCTTGAATCGTCATCTCTCCTAAATCACCTTCTCCGTGTCTTCTTACAGAAACTGTACCGTTTTCTGCTTCTTTTTCACCGATGATTAACATGAAAGGAATTTTACCGATTTCGGCATCACGGATTTTTTTACCAGTTTTCTCGTTTCTACTGTCAATCAGTCCGTTAATTTCTTCTTCGGCCAGCAAATTTAATACTTTTTCTCCATATTCCACATATTTTTCGCTAATTGGTAAAATTGTGAATAAATCTGGTGTTAACCAAAGTGGTAAATTCCCTGCTGTATTTTCTAACAAAATGGCAATGAAACGTTCCATAGAGCCGAATGGCGCACGGTGAATCATTACTGGTCTGTGTTTTTCGTTGTCTGCTCCAGTGTAAGTTAAATCAAAACGATCTGGTAAATTATAATCCACTTGGATTGTTCCTAATTGCCATTGACGTCCTAATGCATCTTTCACCATAAAGTCTAACTTAGGTCCATAGAATGCAGCTTCGCCATATTCTACAACTGTTGGTAAACCTTTTTCTGCTGATGCTGTGATAATTGCTTGTTCAGCTTTTTCCCAGTTTTCGTCAGATCCGATGTATTTTTCTTTATTCTCTGGATCTCTTAATGAGATTTGAGCCGAATAATTATCAAATCCAAGATTTGTAAATACATATAATACTAAATCAATTACTTTTTTGAATTCTTCTAATAATTGATCTGGTGTACAGAATAAGTGAGCATCATCTTGAGTAAATCCACGAACACGCGTTAAACCGTGTAATTCTCCTGATTGTTCGTAACGATAAACTGTACCAAACTCTGCATAACGTTTTGGTAAATCGCGGTACGACCATTGAGATGTTTTGTAAATCTCACAATGATGTGGACAGTTCATTGGTTTTAACAAGAATTCTTCTCCTTCGTTTGGCGTTTTAATTGGCTGAAAACTATCTGCACCATATTTTGCATAGTGACCAGAAGTTACATACAATTCTTTTTGACCAATGTGTGGAGAAATTACCATTTCGTAACCCATTTTTTGTTGCTCTTTCAATAAGAAGTTTTCTAATTTTCTTCTCAAAGCAGCTCCTTTTGGTAACCAAAGTGGTAAACCTGCACCAACTTTTTCAGAGAAAGCAAATAAACCTAATTCTTTCCCTAATTTACGGTGATCACGTTTTTTTGCTTCTTCTAATAACTCAAGATATTCTGTTAAATCTTTTTGTTTTGTGAATGTAATACCATAAACACGAGTCAACATCTTGTTTTTCTCATCTCCACGCCAATAAGCTCCCGCAACATTCAAGATTTTTGCAGCTTTCACAATTCCAGTGTTTGGAATGTGTCCACCACGACATAAATCTGTAAAATTATCGTGTGTACAGAATGTAATATCTCCATCTTGTAGATTAGAGATTAATTCTGTTTTGTATTCATTGTCTTTGTATGTCTCTAATGCTTCTGCTTTTGAAACTGAATATAATTTGAATTCAGCTTTTTTCTTTGCATTCTCTAACATTGCTTTTTCTACTTTCGCAAAATCAGCTTCTGTAAATTTATCCTCACCAAAATCAACATCGTAATAGAAACCTTTGTCAATCGCAGGTCCAATAGTTAATTTAGCATTTGGATAAAACTCTAAAATAGCTTGCGCTAATAAGTGAGCAGATGAATGCCAAAAAGCTTTTTTACCCATTTCATCATTCCAGGTTAACAATTTGATCGTTGCATCTGTGGTGATTGGGGTTGTTGTTTCAACTTGTTGATCGTTTACTATAGCCGAAATTACATTACGTGCTAAACCTTCACTAATGCTTAGCGCCACGTCCATAGGAGTTACGCCACTCTCATACTGTCTTACACTTCCATCTGGAAGAGAAATGTTTATCATCTTACTTTTAGAATTTGTACTAGGATGCAAAATTACGAATTTTCTGTAAGTTGACGAAATTTTTAAAGGGTTGATTTTGTTTGATTATTGATTATTTAGAATATTTTAAATATTAACTAGATGTCATACTGAAACGAGTTCCTTTAGATTTGAAAATC
>NZ_DINY01000049.1:0-13312 GCF_002426075.1 Empedobacter sp. UBA5528
GCGATGAAAAATAGTGGAGAAGAGGAGTAGGTATTTTTGAAAATATAAAATAAATTGAGAAGCTGAATTCATTTCAGCTTCTTATTATCGTCAGTCAGAGTGGCGTTTGCAAAACGTTGTATCGAAGACTTAGACGATAAATAACGAATGACAAAACCCGTTGTTAAAAGTGAATTTGAATATTAAAAAAGAATGATAAAAATCCGACGATTTAGGATCGAAATGCAATTCAATTCTAAATTATTGGAATAAAAAAAGTTGAGGTGTCTGAACGAAGTGAGTTATCAACTTTATGGAAATAATTTATTTAGTTGAATCATTGAGAGACTACTGTCGGCATCTTTTTTGTTTCGTTTTTGTGTCAAGACTTCCCCGAAGGGTATATGAATTCATTTAAAAACAATTAGTAACTCATGAATAAAAATGAAAAGAAGAGATTCTTTGGCAGGCTTAGAATGACATCAATCAAATTGTTTTTAAATAAAAAACCAAATTGTCAAGCTGAATTCAGTTCAGCTTCTTATTATCGTCAGTCAGAGTGGCGTTTGCAAAACGTTGTATCGAAGACTTAGACGATAAATAACGAATTATAAAAACCCAACGATTTAGAATCGAAATGACAACGAATTTGAATTAGAAAAGAGGATGAAGAAACCGGCATTAATACTCTCACGTTAAGAAAATGTTTGAATAACGTTAAAAAGGTTTTAGCCCGTAGGGTTTTTAAAATCTTTAGTGAAATGAGAATATTTTTAGTAGAGAGGTTTACAGCCAAGTCTTGCTTGTGACGAGTCTGCCGAAGTATTGATAAGTTAGAATTATACATATAAAATTACATTGTTTTTTAATAAGCTCGGATATTATTTTTAATATATAGTATAATAATATTCTTTATTTGTTTTAAAATAGTATATTTGTAAACTAAATATTGTATATGAATTTCCAATTAATCAAAGATGTAGTTGATTTAATAGAAGAGTTTGAAAAAGAAAATACGTGTAATGCTAATGCTTCTATTGATGATTTTAAAAAGTGGATTATTTTAAATAATCATCTAGAAAGTTCTTGTGATGTTCCTCATTGGATCGGAAAAGAGAAAATGAGATCGCCTGAAAGTGTTATAAGTACATTACTTGTTCATATGAATAGGTATGCGAAAAGTTATTCAAAATCTGCTATTATAGGATCGGATTTTTCATCTCAAGAAGATTTTATTTACTTAATCAATTTAAAGGCATTTGGGGAGATGACAAAAATGGATTTGATAAAGAAAAATGTGCATGAAAAACCAGTAGGGATGCAAATTATAAATCGATTAATTGCTAAAGGTTGGGTAGATCAAGCTTCATCTGAGCTGGATAAAAGAAGTAAAGTTATTCAAATTAGTTCAGTAGGTTTAGAAGTTCTTGAAGAACAAATGGATAAAATTAGGCTTGCGACACAAATTGTAGCAGGTAATTTAACTTATGTTGAAAAAATGGAATTAATAAATCTACTTCATAAACTCGAAGAATTTCATCAAGCAATCTATGAAAAGAATTTTGAAACAGAATCTCTATTAAAAGAGGCTTACAAACATATTAATTAAATACAACTAGTATGAAAAAGAGTATATTTTTCTTTCTACTTATCTGTTGTTCGTTGTTTTGTTTTTCGCAAACGAAAACGTATCAATTGTCCAGCCATATTTTAGATAACTCTACAGGAGAACCTGCACCATCTGTTTCAGTTACATTAGAGAAAATGAATGTGGACAATTCGTGGACTAAGGTAAGTACACAAATAACAGATAAAGATGGTAGAATAGGGAATTTTTTACCTTATGGTCAGAATAATGACGGTGTTTATAAACTCGTATTTCATATTCAATCTTATTTTGATAGTAAAAAATTGCAAACATTTTATCCTTTTATCGAGATTGTTTTTCGTATTAAAGGGAATAAGCATTTTCATGTACCATTGACTGTATCTCCTTATGGTTATTCTACATATAAAGGAAGTTAAAAACGAGATATGAAAAAAAGAATAGCCATTATTGGATCTGGATTTTCTGGTTTATCAGCTGCTGCTTATACAGCAAAAGAAGGACATGAAGTACATGTATTTGAGAAACATAATCAGCCAGGCGGAAGAGCAAGACAATTAAAAACAGAAGAAGGTTATGTATTTGATATGGGACCTAGTTGGTATTGGATGCCAGATGTTATACAAGATTTCTTTGAGGATTTTGGTTATGCCACTTCTTCCTTTTTTGAATTGATATCGTTAAATCCTCAATTTGAGATGATTTTTTCTAACGAAAAATTAGATGTACCTGAAAATTTTGAAGCACTAAAAGAAACCTTCGAAAAAATAGAGAAAGGAGCTAGTTTTCAATTAGAAAACTTTATGAAATCTGCCAAATTTAAATATGAAGTAGGAATGAAGGATTTTGTACATAAACCTTGTACTAATTGGACTGAATTTGTATCTATTAAAATTGCTAAAAATGCTTTGAAATTGGATTTACTTTCTAATTTCAGAGCATATGTTGCACGATATTTTAAAGATAAGAAATTGAGAGCTTTGATGGAGTTCCCAGTTATATTTTTGGGCGCATCTCCTGAAAAGATTCCTGCATTGTATAGTTTGATGAATTATGGCGGTTATGTATTAGGTACTTATTATCCTAAAGGAGGTTTTTATCAGCTGGTATTAGCAATGAAAAAAGTAGCAGAAGAACAAGGGGCGCACTTTCATTTTAATTGTAATGTTGATAAAATAAATGTAAAAGATAAAAGTGTAAGTTCACTTGTAATAAATGGTGAAATCTATGAATTTGATGAAGTGATTGCTTCTTCTGATTATCATCATACAGAAACACTTTTGAACGCAGAATATAGAAATTATACGGCTGACTATTGGGAAGAAAGAACATTTGCTCCATCTTGTCTGATTTTTTATCTTGGTTTTAATGAAACTATTCCGCATTTAAAACATCATACACTATTCTTTGAGCATGAATTAGATCTACATATAGATAGCATATACGAAAAGAAAAGATGGCCTGAAAAACCTTTGTTTTATGCTTGTTGTCCATCAAAAACTGATCATTCTGTTGCACCAGAAGGGAAAGAAAATTTGTTTTTGCTAATGCCGATTGCAACAGGAATAGATGACAATGAATTTGTGCGTCAGAAGTATTTAATGGAAATGCTTTCACGATTAGAAAAGCATACAGGTGTTGTAGATTTGCAATCTAAAATTGACTTTAAAAGAAGTTATTGTGTCAAAGATTTTGTGTCAGATTATAATGCTTATGGTGGTAATGCTTATGGATTGGCTAATACACTTAATCAAACAGCAGTATTAAAACCTAAAATAAGAAATAAAAAGCTAAAAAATTTATTTTATACCGGTCAGTTAACTGTTCCTGGACCAGGAGTTCCTCCCTCTATTATATCCGGTAAAATAGTGGCCAATGAGATCAACAAAATAAAAAAGTAATTCTATATGAAACAATTATTTGATGAGCTTTCTTATTCGGTGAGTAAGATGACAACTCAAAAATATAGCACAAGTTTTTCTTTGGGTATTCTTGCCTTAAAACCTTCTATTCGATCGGCTATTTATGCGATTTATGGTTATGTAAGGTTGGCAGATGAAATCGTAGATAGTTTTCATGGATATAACAAAGAGAAGCTTTTAAAAAGATTGAGAAAAGAAACTTTACATGCATTAAATGAGAGGATATCGCTTAACCCCATCTTACAATCATTTCAAGAGACTGTAAATAATTATAAGATTGATAAAGAGCTTATCGATCAGTTTTTGAGTAGTATGGAAATGGACTTGCAACAAATAGAATATGACTCGGACTTATACAAAACCTATATTTTAGGTTCTGCTGAGGTAGTAGGACTCATGTGTTTACAGGTTTTTACAGATGGTAATAAAGATAAGTATGCAGAATTAAAACCTTATGCGATGAAATTGGGCTCTGCTTTTCAGAAAATTAATTTTCTTCGAGATTTGAAAGAGGACTATCATATTTTGGGAAGAACTTATTTTCCGAATGTGGATATAAGTGGTTTTGATAATAAGATAAAATACGCAATTGAAAAAGAAATAGAAGAAGAATTTGATGAAGCGTTGATTGGGATTAAAAAACTTCCAGCTTCTTCAATTTTTGGTGTTTATCTAGCATATAAATACTATCTTTCTTTGTTTAAGAAGATCAAAAAAAATCATCCAAAGAAATTTTAAATGGAAGAATTAGAATAGCTAATTCTGAAAAAGTTTTTGTTGCGTTTAAAAGTTACATAAGATATAAAGCTGCTTGGTTATGATTAAAATGTTAGGGTTTCTCATGGTGGGATTTTTAGGTTTTATAAATCACACTGAGGTAGTTCTAGAAGAGCTAAGGGCTAATTATGCTAAGTTATCTAATGACAAAGAATTATGTGCAAATGTAATAGTTGAATTGGACGATATAAAAAATAAATCTGCTATTTATTTGGGTTATTTAGGTGGTGCTCAAACAATTAATTCCAAGCATGTGTCTAATCCATTAAATAAGCTTAAAACTTTTAATAAAGGTAAAAAGAATATAGAGGAGGCTATACGTATAGAACCTGAAAATTTAGAATTGAGGTTTATTAGATTATCAGTACAAAAAAACGCACCCTCATTTTTGAACTACTATTCAAAGGTTGAAGAAGATACGCAAATTTTATCAGAAAACAGGCGTAAAATAACGTCTATAAATTTGCGTAGAAATATTGAAAAAATTTTAAACGAATAAGTGATGAAGTACCGTTTGTATAGAGAACAACAGTTGTATTGTGATATTGATACAGCTTGGCAATTTTTTTCTTCTCCAATGAATCTTTCGGAAATTACACCTAAAGATATGGCTTTTACAGTTTTGTCAGAAGATCAGGATCAGCCAATTTTTGAAGGTATGCTCATCGATTATACCGTTTCACCACTATTAGGTATTCCTCTAAAATGGCAGACAAAAATTGTTCAAGTAGAGCAACAGCAAAGTTTTACAGATTTTCAACATAAAGGACCATATAAATATTGGAAACATTTTCATGAATTTATTCCTAATGAAAATGGAGTTTTCATGAAAGATACAGTAGAATATGAGCTTCCTTTTGGAATTTTTGGAAATATTGTTCATTTTCTTTTGGTGAAAAAAAAGTTGAATAATATTTTTGATTATCGTCAGCACGTATTAAAGAAATTATTTAATAAGTAGGTGTATGAATTTATTTTTGGTGTTGCTAGTATTTGTGCTTATGGAGCCTGTTACATGGTTTATTCATAAATATGTGATGCATGGATTTTTATGGTTTCTCCACAAAGATCATCATGACCATAGCCATAAAGGATCAGTTGAAAAAAACGATTATTTTTTTGTGATATTTGCGATTCCGACTATTGCTTTGATGTATTTTGGTTCGCTCAATAGTTATAATTACTTATTTTTTGTTGGGGTAGGAATTATGCTTTATGGCATGGCGTATTTTTTTGTGCATGATGTTTTTATTCATCAACGACTGAAATGTTTTAGTCGAGTAAAAAATCCTTATTTTCTAGCGCTACGAAGGGCTCATAAACAACATCATAAACACCTTAGTAAAGAAAATGGAGAATGTTTTGGATTTCTTTATGTTCCTTTCAAATATTTTAAAATGTATTTTAATTCTGCACAAAAATGATGTCATATACGTATATTTTGATTTTATTTTTTACAATAATCATTTGTTTCATATCATCCTTTGACTCTCGTATTCTTTTTAACCGTCATTTTGGTTCATTTATAAAAGCTGCATGTGTAGTAGCTATTCCATTTATAGCATGGGATATTTGGTTTACATCTTTGGGTGTATGGTGGTTTAATACTGATTATACACTTGGTTTTGTAATAGGAGGCTTACCCATAGAAGAGTGGTTATTTTTTATTTGTATTCCGTTTTCATGTGTATTTACCTATTTCTGTTTTGATAAATTTTTTAAATTAGATTGGCTTTCGAGTTTTAATAACCTTATTGTTTTTTTTAGTTTGATTGTTTGTTCAATCGTCGCTTTACTATATTATGATAGAATTTATACCCTATTAACAGCTGTTATAACATTGGTTGTTTTATTCTACTTACATTTTGTTCGTCGTGTAGATTGGATAGGAAAAGCTTCGTTTGTTTTCACTATTCTTATGCTTGGTTTCTTTCCTGTAAATGGTATTCTAACAGGTACAGGATTAGAGTCGCCAATTGTAAATTATAATCCTGATGATTTTTTGGGAATCAGAATGGGAACTATACCAATAGAAGATGCTGTGTATGGATATACGCAATTTCTTTTAGTTCTCTATTTTTTTAAAAAATTTAAATCAAAATCTCATGAAAATGAAAAATAAAATACTATTGAAAACAGCTTGTATAGGATTGTTAATATTTTCCAATTCATGTTCCTCTATTCCTAAAAAGGCAGAAGCTGTTCGAAATTTTGAAGTTGATCGATATTTAGGTACTTGGTTTGAAATCGCTCGTTTAGATTTTCGTTTCGAGAAAAACTTGGATAATGTCTCCGCTAACTACACTTTTGATAAAAAAGGAAATCTGGTAGTTTCAAATAGCGGATTTAATAAGGATAAACAAGTATGGAAGCAAGCTATAGGTAAAGCAAAATTTAGAGACGGTAAGCAAATAGGAAAGCTAAAAGTAAGCTTCTTTGGACCTTTCTATGCTGGATATAACGTAATTGCTTTGGATGAAAACTATCAATATGCATTGGTTATAGGTAAAAATCTAAATTACTTATGGATTTTATCTAGGACGAAAGATATTCCAGATAATATTAAAACAAACTTTCTTGCATTAGCTTCAGAAATTGGTTATGATATATCCAATTTGATTTGGGTAGAACATAATCGAAATGATAATCCATTTTTAAATGAAAAATAAAATTTCCATTTTTTGGTTTCGAAGAGATCTTCGTTTAGAAGATAATGTTGGGCTGTACCACGCTCTTTCATCTGGAATTCCTGTGTTACCTATTTTTATTTTTGATGAAGATATTCTACGACAACTGGATGACAAGAAAGATAGGAGGGTGGATTATATTCATCAAGCGCTTCAAAATATTAATGATCAATTAAAATCCTTTGGGACAAGTCTCCATGTATATTATGGTGATCCTTTCAAAATTTTTCAGCAACTTTCTACAGAGTTTGCTATTCATTCTATATTTTGTAATCGTGATTATGAACCTTTGACAATTAAAAGAGATACTTCGATTTACAATTATTTTAAGTTATATAACATTTCGTTTAAAGCATTTAAAGATCAGGTAATTTTTGACAAGAAAGATATTTTAAAGAAAGATAGTTCTCCTTATACAGTATATACGCCGTATGCAAAAAAATGGAAACAAATTTTGAAAACAGAAGATTATAAATGTTATAAGCCTGATTACAGTAAATTTTTGAAAACAGAATTCAAAACGATTCTTTCACTGAAAGAAATTGGTTTTTTAAAAACATCAATTTTATTCAAACAGCCAAAGCTAGATAAGGAAATTATTCAAAATTACCATAAATATAGGGATCATCCTGCTTTACAATGTACGACCCAATTAGGTATAGCTCTTAGATTTGGAACGATTAGTGTACGAAAATGTGTTGCGTTAGCGATAGAGCTAAATGAAACATGGCTAAATGAATTAATTTGGAGAGAATTTTTTATGCAAATACTCTATCATTTTCCATATGTTGTTCACCAACCTTTTAAGGCAAAGTATAATGCTATTAAGTGGAGGAATAATGAGCAGGAATTTAAGCTATGGTGCGATGGGAAAACAGGTTATCCTATTGTAGATGCAGGAATGAGAGAGCTTAATCAAACTGGTTTTATGCATAATAGAGTAAGAATGATAACAGCAAGTTTTTTATGCAAACATCTACTCATAGATTGGCGTTGGGGAGAGGCTTATTTTGCATCAAAACTAAACGATTATGATTTGTCTGCAAATAATGGTAATTGGCAATGGGTTGCTGGATCAGGATGCGATGCGGCACCTTATTTCAGAGTCTTTAATCCAACTCTTCAGACAGAAAAATTTGATAAAGAATCTCTTTACATCAAAAAGTGGGTCTCAGAATTTGAAACTGATGATTATCCTTCTCCTATAGTTCCTCATAATTTTGCTCGAAACAGAGTTTTAAGCATTTTTAACGAAGCATTCAAGGAGTAAAATGAAAGAATAATAATGATTTAAAATATTAAACGATTATAATATATTTTTCCACATTTTCTGCTTTTGAAGAATTAATATCAAAACTTCACTACAAAGTATCTACATCCATACTGAAATTTCAAGCTGGATTCAATTAATCACCTTATTGTCTTTAGTAAAAGTGAGGTTTGTAAAAACTTTCTATCAAAGATTTAGATTAAAAATAATGAATAATAAAAACACTTATGGACAAGAGTATTTTGATTGTTATAAAACAATTATAAATATTTCCGATTTGTAAATGTTGTAATGCATTAATATACAAATTTCATTTAAATTGTAAATAGAGTTGCATGTTTATACATTTTTTTAATTATTTATTAAAAAAAAATAGTAACCATAAAAGTAAATAAATTGAGTAAAAAAGGAATATTATTAGTTAATTTAGGATCACCTAAATCTACATCCGTAAATGACGTAAAAGAATATCTTGGAGAGTTTTTAATGGATGAAAGAGTTATTGACTATAATTGGATTCTAAGAACACTTTTAGTAAAAGGAATAATTCTAAATACAAGACCATCAAAATCCGCACAAGCTTATGAGAAAATTTGGACAGATGCGGGATCTCCTTTAATAGTCATTACTGAAAAAATAAAAAATAAATTACAAAATATTGTTGATATACCTGTTGAAATAGGAATGAGATATGCTGAACCTAGTATAGAAAATGGAATTTCTAAACTAGTTGAGAAAGGAGTCAATAAGATTGTACTATTTCCATTGTATCCTCAATATGCTATGAGTACAACAGAATCTGTAGTAGAGAAATCAGAAAAAGTAAGAAAAGAAAAATTTCCATTTGTTAAAATAAATTATGTGGAACCATTTTATAATAAAGATATATATATAGATTGTCTTGTTGAAAGTATAAAAGACAAGTTTTCGAATGATTTTGATGGGCTGTTATTTTCTTACCACGGTATCCCAGAAAGACATATTTATAAAACAGATCCTACAAGGACTTGTAATTTAAGTGACTGTTGTGATAGAGAATTTAATCCAAGTCATCAATTCTGTTATCGTCATCAATGTTTTGAGACAACAAAAAAAGTTATAGAAAAATTAAATTTATCTCGCGAAAAAACAATTGTTTCATTTCAATCTAGACTAGGAAAAGATAAATGGATTGAGCCATATACAGATTCTACTTTAAAAGTTTTACCATCAAAAGGAATAAAAAAATTGGCAGTTGTTTGCCCTGCATTTGTATCTGATTGTTTGGAAACTCTAGAGGAAATAGCAATGGAAGGAAAAGAAATATTTATTGATAATGGGGGAGAAGCTTATGAGTATATTTCATGTCTAAATGATAATGATTCATGGATACATGTAATCAAAACTTTATGTGAAGAAAAAATAGATGATTTTTATTTATTATAATCTTAAACATTTAACAATTATAGATTAAATTCAAATATTCTACATAGACTTTTAATTGTTAAAAGTGATTCTATCAGTTATTAGTATGCTATTAAGCTAATAGATCTAAATTTTGCATATAAGATTCTTAAAATGTTTTTAAAAGATTAGCTATTTACAGAGAAGTGTATATAAATCAAAAATATTAATATAAGAATGATTCTGTTATAAAGGATTTATAATAGAACCATTTTCATTTTTTACAAAACAATTGCTAAGCGCAAAGCGAAAGAAATTTATATATCAAATTGGTATATAGTTTCAAGAACAATGTTTATTATTGTTGTTCTTATAGTTTGTTATTTACTTCTGGCAAAATGGAATGGGAGAAACTATAATGCAGGGTTATTATTGTTGTATTTCATCACTTCGTAGACAATAAATATAATTATTTTAGTATTGATTTCAGTATTTCATATGGAGTTTTTCCTTTAAATGATCCATGTGATCTATTGAAATTTAGCTGGTGTTTTCCAGGGGATTGATATCAATCCCGCATCTGTTTATGATATTCATTTTTTGAATGATATAAATCTCAACTATGCGATCAGTTTATGATTAGACGCAATTATGCAACGACTTTTGAAAGGTTTAAAACCAGAATTCCAGCTAAAATTACTACACTAATAGTGATTCAGTACATTAATAAAATTACTTTAATTGAAATATTAAAAATCTAAAAACTCAAATTATTTAAAATTCACAAGGGGTTATTTAAATAGTTTATTGTTTTTATAAAGGTGCTTTTTTATCATTTTAAGAAAAAAATGGCACTCTAATTGATTTATGTCATAATAAATTTATGTATAATATAAATAAATAACAATAAAGCTATAAGTTTTGTGTTGATTTTATTTTTTCTTATTACGTTCTATTCGTCAATTCTAATTCATTAATTAATATTAGCATATGAAAAAATCAAAAAAATCAGACCTTAAATCAGAACAAATGAGTCAATTTACAATTGATAATTCGAATCAAAAATTGACGACTAATGATGGTGTGTCTATCTATGATAATAATAACACCTTAAAAGTTGGAGATAGAGGGCCTTCTCTACAACAAGACCATATCTTTTTTGATAAAATGGCTCATTTCGATCGAGAGCGTATTCCCGAACGAGTAGTTCATGCACGTGGAAGTGGTGCACATGGAATATTAGAGATTCATGAAGATATATCTGAATTTACCCATGCGAAATTTTTACAAAAGGGGATAAGTACACCTCTTTTTACTAGATTTTCAACAGTTGCAGGCTTCAAAGGTTCTACTGATTTAGCTAGAGACGTAAGAGGTTTTTCAGTTAAATTTTATACAGAAGATGGTAATTTTGACCTTGTAGGTAATAATATTCCTGTATTTTTTATACAAGATGCTATGAATTTTCCTGATTTAGTACATGCTGTTAAGCCAGAGCCAGATAAAGAAATTCCCCAAGCTGCTTCAGCGCACGATACGTTTTGGGATTTTATTTCATTAATGCCTGAATCTGCACATATGATAATGTGGGCGATGTCTGACCGAGCAATTCCTCGAAGCCTTAGAATGATGGAGGGGTTTGGTGTACATACATTTAAATTGATTAATGAGAAAGGTAAAGCAACTTTTGTTAAATTCCATTGGAAACCTAAATTAGGAGTGCATTCTGTTGCGTGGAATGAAGCTCAAAAAATATCAGGATTTAATTCTGACTTTCACCGTCTAGATCTATGGGAAGCTATTGATGAAGGAAATTTTCCGCAGTGGGATTTAGGTGTTCAGCTAATTCCTGAAGAAGATGAATTAAAATATTCTTTTGATATCTTGGATGCTACGAAATTGGTTCCAGAAGAATTAGTTCCTGTAAAAATCATTGGAACGATGACCCTTAACCGCAATCCCGACAATTTTTTTGCTGAAACTGAACAAGTGGCTTTTGACCCTGGAAGAATTATCCCAGGTATTGATTTATCTGATGATCCTTTATTGCAAGGTCGTATTTTTTCGTATATGGATACACAGAATTATAGATTAGGTGGAGCAAATTTCCATGAAATACCTATTAATAGATCATTAAACCAAAAGCATAATAATCAAAAAGATGGAACAGGGAGAATTGATATACTGAAAGGAGGTGTAAGTTATTTTCCTAACAGCAAAGCTTCTGGTTGCCCATATCATGCAATGTTAAAGGGAGAGGAAGGTTTTCAATCTCATGAACAAAAGGTAGAAGGGAAGAAAGTAAGGGCTAGATCTGATTCTTTTGCTGATCATTTCTCGCAAGCAACTTTGTTTTTTAATTCTCAATCCAAACCAGAGAAACAACATATTATAGATGCTTTTAGTTTTGAATTGAGTAAGGTTTCTGATCCAAAAATTAGAGAGCGACAAGTGGCTATTCTTTTTCAAATTGATAAAACTTTAGCGCAAAAAGTAGGAGATAGTCTTGGTATTATCCCTCCAAAAAAGTTGGATGAACTTACATTAAGTTTTGCAAGGCAAAATCATCCCAATTATCCTCTGAAGCCTAAAAAACAAGAAATAAATTCATCTGATGCACTGAGTATGAAAGTAAAAGAAGGTGAAGGTACTATTAAAACTAGAAAAGTAGCCTTTTTAGTGGATAATGGTGTTTCTAAAAAAAGTGTAGATCAATTAAAAAAAGCATTGGAAAAAGAGGGAGCTCAAGCGGTATTAATTTCATCTAAAGTAGGTGAGCTAACTTATGAAGAAGGAAGTAAAGAAAATATTTCCCATAGTTATCTTACAGATCCTTCAGTTTGTTATGATGCCGTTTATACACCATCAGGTAAATCAATTGAATCTTTAAAATCTAATCCAGATTATTATGAATTTATTAATGATTCTTACAGACATTGTAAAATATTAGCATTTGCTAAAGGTGCAGGTTCGTTAATGGATAATTCGTTTGTGAAACCTGATAGAGGAGTGATTTTAGAAGATGAAAATGAGAAGTGGATTGTGGATTTTATTCAAGTAATGAAATTACATCGTATTTGGGACCGTGAAGAAGAAAGGAAGGTTCCTTCATAATAAAATGTTTAACGTGATATAAATATAAAATTTAGACGAATGATATTACAACTTAGTCCTACAATACTTGTTGATACCCCTATTGGTAGAGGCCATACTATTTTTATAATTGATTATGGTATGCATCAAAATTCATGTTGGGTTGTAACGATGGAAAAAAATGGCATTGTAAAACATTTTGATAGCAATGACATTATAGTTTGTACAAATTTTACTTTTCATATCAATGAGGAGAAAAATTGTTTTAATCACAATTCAGAAATAAAAAAATAAAATTATGGGAAATGCACAGTCACCGACAGAAAATTTGAGCGGAAATAAAGCCATTGAAAAGATAAAATCTATTGCTGAAACTGCCCAAACTTGCTTTTTTACCACTAATATTGACGGTAATACCACAAGTAGACCAATGGCTCTTCAAAAAGTAGATGAGGTTGGTAACCTCTGGTTTTTGAGTGATGTTCGTTCACTGAAAAATGATGAAATTGAAGCCAATCCTAATGTAGAACTGTATTTTATGAATAATTCTAAATACGAATACATCTTTATTAAAGGAAAAGCCAGTGTTTCAAAA
>NZ_DINY01000041.1:0-14238 GCF_002426075.1 Empedobacter sp. UBA5528
TAATACAAATGCACTACCGGTTTTATTTAAAATATAGTGATAATTTGACGTTGAATTATTGGAAAATACAAGAAACAACTTACAAAGAATAAATTATGAAAATCCCTACAATTTATGGTATTATAGAACGTAGAATGTTAATCAATTTTTGTGTAGAATCACACTATATTGAGACGATTTTACCTCAACCTTTTCGTCCAAAATTGTACAAAGGAAAAGCAATTGCTGGAATCTGTTTGATTCGATTAAAAGATATAAAACCAAAAGGTTTACCTGATTTTGTAGGAGTGAATTCTGAAAATGCAGCGCATCGAATCGCGGTTGAATGGGAAGAAAATGGTGTGACAAAAGAAGGTGTATATATCCCGATGAGAGATACTTCTCTAAAATTGAATACGCTTGTTGGTGGTCGAGTTTTTCCTGGGAAACATTATTTTGCGAAGTTTAATGTTATAGAAGAAAACGATAATTATCATTTAGATTTCACGAGTTCTGACGATACACGAATTGAAATTGATGCAAAAAAATCTGTTGAATTTAATTCGAATTCGATTTTCGAAACGTTGAATGAAGTTTCAAAATTCTTCGAGAATGGTTCTGTCGGTTATTCTCCAAATGGAAATAATTTTGAAGGTCTAAAACTCGAAACCTATAATTGGGGAGTAGAACCTTTGGAAGTTTTACATGTGAAATCAAGTTTTTTTGAAAATGAAACAATCTTTCTAAAAGGTTCTGTTCAGTTTGATAACGCAATTCTGATGACCAATATCGAACATGAATGGAAGTCGTTAGAAAAGATAAAATGTTTGTAGTTTATTCTTTCCTTAAAATAAAATCTTCCTCATTTGTTTTTCCTAAATTAAACTGAAACATTTCACCATAATTTATAGGTATTTTGAATGCATTTTTGATTGGTATTTGCAACAAATAACACCACATCAAACGGATGATTCCACCATGTGCAACAATCAGCACTTTTTCGTGTTGAGTATTTCGTAACTCGTCCATAAAATCAAAAAGTCGCTTAGACATTTCTTGCATCGATTCACCATTCGGCGTTTTAGTTTCGACAAAATCGGCGTACCAAGGTTCTATTTCTTCCGAAGGAATTTCGTTCCACGATTTCATTTCCCAATCTCCAAAATTGAATTCTTTTAATCGATCATCAAAAATAATTTCATTCGAGAAAGTTTCTGCCAAGCGTTGACAACGACTTAACGGACTTGAAAAAATTATCTCAAAATTGCTTTCAATTTTAATATGAATTTGTACAACTTCTTGATGAAAAGTCTCAGCTAATTCCACATCAGTTTGCCCGTAACAAACCGATGAAGGAACATTAACTTTTGTATGTCGAATTACAGAAACTTGCATAGAATTAAAACGCCAAGATAAAACAAAACTTCGGTAACTTGTTGCACAGTTCCCAAGCAATCGCCTGTATATCCACCAATATATTTTTTGAAATACCAGCCCAAATAAACTTTTCCTATGTAACAAAGTGGTAATATCAACAAGAATTTCCATTCGCCAAAAACAATAAAAGGCACAAGACAGAAAAGAAAACTAATGATAAGATTTTTTATTGGAAGTGCTTTATTTGCCATCGGTTTTGATTTACTTTTGTCGATATCTGTCACATATTCGTGTGTATAAATCATCATTCCAGAAAAAAAGCGACTAACCGAATGTGCTGCAATCAAGCTGAAAATTATCAACCAAAAATTATTTTCTGCAATATGTTGAAGTGATGTGAATTTCAATAACAACAATAAGATAACACCAATTACACCATAAGCTCCAATTCGGCTATCTTTCATAATTGTCAAGATTTTTTCTTTGCCATAACCACCTCCAAAACTATCGCAAACATCGGTGAAACCATCTTCGTGAAAGGCTCCAGTCAACAAAACGCTTGTAATCATTGTGATAATAATGGCGATATCAATAGGTAAAATAAATTGACAAATCATATAAATCAATGCATTAAAAGCGCCAACCAATAAACCAATCGCTGCATAGTATTTCTGTGATTGATTCATGATTTCGTTGCTATATGGAATTTTGAACGGAATCGGAATTCGCGTAAAAAACATCAATGCGGTTAAAAAATAAGTGATTTCTTTTTTTAGCATTTCACTTTAGTTTCTTTGTTACTCACGCCTGCAGAGTCGAAACTCGCCATATCATTGTAGAAATTTACCGCACTTTTGATAATTGGATAAGCCAACGCACACCCCGTTCCTTCACCAACTCGCAAATTGATGTTCAGAATTGGTTCTTCGTTGAAATAATTTAATAAATATTGATGTCCAGATTCATCACTTTGATGACAGAAAATTGTATTGTTTAAAATTTCTGGATTTAATTTAGACGCAACCAAAATCGCAGACGAAGCAATATATCCATCAATCATCAACAACATATTATGTTCATAAGCAGATAACATTGCAGCTGTCATTTGAGCAACTTCAAAACCTCCAAAAGTGGCTAAAATTTCTTTTGGATCAGTAATTTTCCCATGTGTATTCTTCGCTTCATTTAGAATATTGATTTTATTTTGTAATTGCTCATCATTCAAACCTGTTCCACGTCCTACACATTGTTCAAGCGGTAAATCGGTTAAATAGTGTACAAGCATCGATGCAGAAGAAGTGTTCCCAATTCCCATTTCGCCAAAACCAATAATATTTGTTCCATTTTGAGCGATTTCGTTCACAATTGTCTTCGAATAATCAAAACATTGTTCCAATTGATCTAAGGTCATTGCAGGTTCGTGCAAGAAATTTTTGGTTGATTTGGCTACTTTACAATTTTTCAAAACCGAATAATCCTCGAAATCATAATTTACACCAGCGTCAACAATCGTTAAATTAATCTCATTTTGATTACAAAAAACATTAATAGCTGCTCCATTATTTAGGAAATTTAAAACCATTTGAGGCGTAACTTCTGCTGGATACGCACTAACACCAGATTGTGCAATTCCGTGATCGCTTGCGAAAACGATTAGATGAGGTTTTATTAATTCTAAATGATTTTTTTGCTGAACCAAACCAATTTTAAGTGCGATTTTTTCTAATAAACCTAAAGCTCCAAGCGGTTTTGTTTTAAGATCAATAATGTGTTGAATTTCTTCTTTTTGCATTTTATACTAAACTAAATTTTAATAAAAAAATGCTTTCGAAATCAAGTGCAATCAATTCAACAAATAATAAAAATATATGTAGTTTTGATTGAGCTTCAATCGCGAAAGCATCATCTAAAAAGTGGTCTGGCTTATAGTTTTTCTCTACTTACAGTTGCGCGACAGCTCGAGATTTGCACTCGATTCCCTTTTGTGCAAGCAAGGTAATAAATTATTTTTCTGGGACAAAATTTTCATCAATCACTATATCTCCCATCAAAACGACTTGCTCTTCAAAATCAGAAGTGTTTAAATTAACTTTATTCGGAAAATTTTTAAATGAATAAGATTTATAAACTTCTGAATTTATTTCATTTGAAGCTAATCTTAGGTTAAGTTCAGTATTTTTTAAAGTCTCAAATTGTATTGTATATTCCTCGCCAACGTTTAATTTACTTTCTACTAATTCATCATTAATTAACAAACGATATGTTTTGATTTCTAAGTTAGAATTTCCAAAATTAACTTTTATTTTGAATTTTATTTTTTCTTTTTGAATCGAATCATTTTTTGCAACTAAAGGTTCTGTACAATTTGGTTTATCCTGTCCATTTGTACATGAATTTAATAACCCAAAAGCAGAAAAAATCATGACATTAGAAATCGTTTTCTTAAAAAGATTTTGACCTAATTGACTTGGATGAAAAATACCACAATGAACGTTGCTTTTCTGAAATTCATTCGAAATTTCGTCATTTGTCAAATTAGAAAAGTCAGTGATTTTATGTTGACATTTTGCATAGAAATTTTCGTTTGTTAATTTCTCTTTGCAAGGAATTGGAATTGTGATTTTCATATTTTTTAAAGTTTAGATTTATAATAGAGATGATTTTATGAATAAAAAGGTTGGTTTTATTTTTAGAAATAATTGATTTAGAATATTTGGATTTATGTAATATCTTTAACCACCTCTACTTTCCTATTAAATAAGATCAATTTTTAATGAAAAATTTTCCCATCCCAACGAACGAAAAGCAAAGATTGCAAGCGGTTTACGATTATAATTTACAAGAACATGATAAAGACGAAGAATTAGAGGTTTTTGCAAATGCTGCGAGTTTGATTTGTAATGCGCCAATTGCGTTAGTTTCTATTTTTGATGAAAACTATCAAGTGATTAAAGCCAATTGCGGAATCGAGGTAGATATTGTTCCACGTCAACAAACTATTTGTCAATTTTCTTTAATGGAAGAAGAAATTTTGGTGATTGATGATGTGACGAAATTTGAACCTGCAAAAAATATTGCTGGAGTAAAAGCTGCAAATATTCAGTTTTATGCTGGTGTTCCGTTGATTGATGACAATGGAAATGTGTTGGGGACATTATGTGTAAACGATCATTATCCAAGAACGTTGGACGAAAAACAACGCAATTTATTGATTCAACTTGGGAAAAATATTACCAAATTATTGGTTAGTAAAAAGCGAAAAAAAGACGCTTCTTACTTTCAAAATATCTATAAAATATCGAATAACCTGATTGGAGTTGCCGATATTAATGGTGTTCTAAAATCTATAAATCCTGCTTTTAAAGAGGTTTTAGGAATAAAAGATAAAAAGACAATTATTACAGAAAATTTTTTAGATTTTGTTTCGGAAAAAGATAAAAAGAAAGTTAATACGTATTTATCAAATCTTAAAAATAATACAGATTCAATCAATTTCAAATGTTTGATGTATTCTCCCGAATCTCAAGAAGAGAAGTTAGTGGAATGGTATACAAGATCAAACTTAAAAATTGACAACGAAATCTTCTTCTTTGGTCGAGATATTACGCTTGAAAATTCGAAAAAAGTAGAATTAGAAAACAGTGAACGTAAGTTTAGAAACTTCTTCAATTCTTCGCTTGGTTTAATGACAATTCATGATTTAGATGGAAATATTTTGTCGATAAATAAGAAAGGATTAGAATCTATGGGCTATTCAGAAAATGAGGCAAAAGATTTGAATCTGAAAAAAATAATTCCAAAATCTAATCAAAAAGAATATCAAACCTATATAGAAACGATTTTGAGTAAAAAGCAAGATTCTGGTTTGATGAGCTTGATTAAGAAAGATGGTTCACTAACATATTGGTTATACAGTAATATTTTGGACAAAGATAACGAAGGAAATCCTGTTGTAATGAGTACTGCTGTGGATATGACACAAAGGACGTTGTTGGAAAGAGATCTTAATCGTGTTCGTCAGTTACTAGATCATACGTACGAAGTTGCGAATGTTGGAGGTTGGAAATATGATTTAGTTAAGCAAAAATTAATTTGGGCTGATATAACGAAAAAGATCCATGAAGTTGAACCAGATTATGAACCAAATGTAGAAACTGCACTCAATTTTTATGAAGCAAAAAGTAGTTATCCAAAAATAAAGAAAGCTTTTAAAGATGCGGTAGAAAAAGGAATCGGATATGATATGGAGTTGCAGATTGTTACCCAAAAAGGAAAAACAATTTGGGTAAGATGTAAAGGAATTCCAGAATTTGTAAATGGAGAATGTGTTAGCGTTTTTGGAATTTTTCAGGATATTGATGAGAGAAAACGTTATACGTTAGAGTTGGCTCGACAAAAAGCTATTTTCGAAACATTTATTAATCATGTACCTGCATCTGTTGCAATGTTTGATAAGGATATGAATTATCTGACTTTGAGTAATCAATGGTGTGATGAATTTGTGATAAAAAAGAAAAATGTGATCGGAAAATCTCATTACGAAATGTACAATGTTCCAGCAGAAAGAAAAGCGATTTATGAAGCTTGTTTGCAAGGCGAAAATTATTCGAATGAAGATATGATTTATCGTACACCAAAATATGATACAGATCAACACTATTCGTGGGCGATTCATCCGTGGTATATCAACAAAAAACAGATTGGTGGTCTGATTATGTTTTCGCAAAATATAACAGAATCTGTCAAGAAAAATAAAGAACTTAAAAAAGCCAAAAAGAATGCGGATATCGCTAGTAAGGCAAAGTCTGAGTTTTTAGCAAATATGAGTCACGAGATTCGAACACCTTTAAATGGTGTGATTGGTTTCTCTGATTTATTGTTGAAAACGCCACTTAATCCGACTCAAAAACAATATTTGAATTTTATTAATGATTCTGCAAATTCATTGTTGTCAATAATAAATGATATTTTAGATTTCTCTAAAATTGAATCGGGTCGAATGGATGTTTCGATAGAAAAAAATAATTTGTTCGAGTTAGGAAATCAAGTAATCAATGTGATTCTTTATCAAGCCGAAAACAAAAAAATTGAATTGTTGTTGAATATAGATAATAATTTACCTCAATTTATTTGGATTGATGAAGCTCGATTGAAACAAGTGCTAATTAATCTACTTGGAAACGCTGTGAAATTTACGGATAGTGGAGAAATAGAACTAAAAATTAGTCAAGTTGAACCAATTGTGAAAGGAGAAAAAGCAAAACTGAGATTCTCTGTTCGTGATACAGGAATTGGTATAAAACCAGAAAAACAAGCCAAGATTTTTGATGCATTTACACAAGAGGATAGTACTGTTAGTAAACGTTTCGGAGGAACAGGTTTAGGTTTAACAATTTCGAATAAATTATTAAATTATTTCGGAAGTCATCTAGAATTGCAAAGCGAAATAGATAAAGGTTCTACATTTTTCTTTGATTTAGAAGTTGATTACGAATATAATATTGAGCAACAATTTGATCATTTGGAAGAAATAAATCATGTGTTGATTGTAGATGATAATCAAAGTAATCAAATGATTTTGCAGCATATGTTGCAGTTCAAAAATATAACGTCTGATATTGCGAACAATGGAATGGAAGCGCTTCAGAAAGTTTTGAATGGCAATGTTTACGATGTTATTTTGATGGATTATCACATGCCAGTTTTAAATGGTTTAGAAACAATTCAGAAAATAAAAGAGTATTTTGTAACTAAGAATACAAAAATTCCTTTAGTATTATTGCATAGTTCTTCTGAGGATGAATATCTAATTCAGAAAGCAAAAGAATTGGGAATTACTTCGCGATTATTGAAACCAATTAAGTCTGAAGAATTGTTTGATACGCTGCGTAAAACGATTATTGATTCGAAAGAAATTCAAACCATAGAAATTGAAAATCAAGAAGAAATTTCGCAAGATTTTTCGAAACAATTTCATATTTTAATTGCTGATGATAATTTAGTTAATATGGCTTTAAATCAGCAGATTATCAAAAATATTGCACCAAATTCTATTTTGTATACGGCTGCGAATGGAGCGGAAGCCGTATCAATTTGTCAAGAAAATAAGATTGATTTAATTTTGATGGATATTCAAATGCCAGAAATGAATGGTATTGAAGCAACTAAGGTTATTCGTTTATTAAACAATTTTCAAGAAACTCCGATTATTGCAGTGACAGCGGGAAATGTAAAAGGCGAAAAGGAAAAATGTCTTAATGCTGGATTGAATGATTTCTTAGCAAAACCAATTCGAGAAAAAGATATTTTTGATGTACTAGAAAAATGGTTAGACTTTTCCCAATATGAAAAGATTGAAACCAATGATTTTGGAAATCACCTTGATCTTTCGATGATAAATAATTATACGAAAGACGACGAATCGTTTAGAAAAACATTTATAGAAATAATTATTAATGAGTTAGAAAAATCTATACTAGAATTTGAAACTTATTCCAACAAACAAAATTTAGAAGGATTAAATCAATTAGGTCATAAAGTAAAAGGAACAGCAAAAACTGCTGGACTAACAATTTTGGCTGATTTAACCGAACAAATAGAAAAATCAACTTCAATCAATTACCTACAAGAAAACCAGCTGATTATTAAAGTAAAAACCGAAATAGAATTAGTTATTAACTATTTAAAAAATATTTAAAAACCAATATTATGCAGATTTTAATTGCCGAAGACGATGAATTGATTTTAAAAACAATTGAGCACAAACTGAAAAAAGAAGGTTACAAAGTTGTTTTAACACGAAATGGAAAAGAAGCAATCAGTAAGATTGAGACTGAAGATATTGATTTGATTATTACCGATATTATGATGCCTTTTGCGTCTGGTTTGGAGATTATTAGTGCTGTTAGAAAAAGTAAGAATTCCGAAACACCAATGATTATTTTGTCTTCTTTAGGGCAAGAAGATGTGGTGGTGGAAGCATTTAATTTGGGTGCAAATGATTTTATGGTGAAACCATTTAGCCCTATTGAATTGTCTGTTCGCGTGAAGAAATTACTAAAATAAAAGCATGATTATCCTACAAATTATAACCTATACCGAGTTAATCGTAGGAATCTACGTTCTACTTATTTTACTTTTTTTGACAATTATTTATACGTTATTGACAAGTATAATTGAATATAAAACCATTACAAAGAAAAATAAGTGGAATGCTATTATTGATCAAGAAATTTATGAAACAATTTTGGATGAGCAATCCAATTCGAATACTGATTTTACGGATTATTTGAAATCAAGTTCATTCAAACATTATTTTATCAAAAAATTATTAAAAGCGGAACAAAATTTTTCTGGAAATTCAAAAGAAAGTATTCAAAATTTATTTGACCATTATCAATTAAAAAAAATATCCTTACAGAAATTAAATAGTCAAAAAAATCATGAAATTGCTGAAGCAATACAGGAAGTTACGGCGATGAATAATGATGAACTTTACCGAAAATCAAAAGTATGTTACAACATAAAAATGATTTAGTACGATCTGAAGCGCAATATGGTTTAACGAAATTTGCTGGTTTCGAAGGTTTATATTTTTTGGATAATTTACAAGAGCAATTGACGGATTGGCAACAGTTGAAATTGTTGGATGCAATTACAATTTTACCAAATCTTGATGAGGTTGATAAGATAATTTCAAATTGGTTAAAATCACCTAATCAAAGTGTGAAAATTCTAACAATGAAATTAATTCGCAAGTTTCAATTGTTGCAAATGCACGATTTGGTTGCAGATAATTTGCACGATTCTGATGAAAAAGTTGTGGAAGAAACGATTAAAACATTAGTCAGAATCGAAGACGATTCAACTTCAAAGCTATTGATTGAACAATATCAAACGTGTAACGAAAAGTTTCAAATTCAAATTTTAAAAGCCTTAGATAAAATTTCTAATCCAGAAAATAACACATTTTTAGAAACTCAAGCAAAGGAAAATCCTTCATTTTCTGTCAAAAAAGCAAGTGTAAAAGCGTTAAATAATTGTTGTTCAAAAACCGATTTACAAAAACTTGCACATCAATCACACTCTCCTGAATTAAAACAAATTATTAATCAAATTATCCAAGAAAACTAATCATGAATTGGCTAGAAACGGCTTTCGATTTTTTTATTTACGGCTTCCTTTTTTACTCAGTCCTATTAATTTTAGTCTATGGATGGATAGGTTTTTATGCAAAAGGAGCGATAAAATCTTATATCCGAAAAAACAGTTTTACGGATTATTCGGTTATTGCAACATCGCCAAATGCGCCAACTTTTAGCCTTATTGCGCCCGCTTATAATGAAGGTGCAACGATTGTGGAGAACGTGCGTTCTTTGTTGTCGTTGTATTACAATCAACTCGAAATTATTATTGTAAATGATGGTTCCAAAGATGATTCGTTGCAACGATTAATTGAAGCGTATGATTTGATTAAAATTGATTATTTCGTTGAAGGAAATATAGAAACGAAACCAATTAATGCAATTTATAAAAGTGCAAATCCTGTTTTCAAGAAATTAATTATTGTTGACAAAGTAAATGGAGGAAAATCGGATGCGCTAAATGTCGGAATTAATATTGCAACAAACGATTATATTGTTTGTATTGATGTCGATTGTATTTTAGAACAAGATGCGATTCTGAAGCTTGCAAAACCGTTTATGGATGAAGCAAAAGCAAAAGTAATTGCGTGTGGAGGAGTTATTCGTTTGGCGAATAATTGTACCATTGTTGACGGAAAAATTGTCGATGTTAATTTGCCAAAAACTCGTTTAGGAAGAGCACAAGCGTTAGAATATATTCGAGCATTTCTTTTGGGAAGAATGGCGTGGTCGCGCGCCAATGGTTTGATGCTTATTTCGGGTGCTTTTGGGGCTTTTGATCGTGAAATTGTGCTTCAATGTGGCGGTTACGATCACGATACAGTTGGTGAAGATATGGAGCTTGTTGTGCGAATGAGACGTTATATGCACGAACAAAAATTGGCCTATAAAGTGGTGAATATTCCCGATCCGCTTTGTTGGACAGAAGTGCCAGAAAGAAAAGAAATTTTAACCAAACAACGCAATCGTTGGATGCGTGGAACGATAGAAACATTGTGGAAACATCGTATTTTATTTTTCAATCCTAAATATGGAAAACTTGGAATGATGAGTTATCCGTATTGGTTTTTCTTCGAATTTTTAGGACCGATTATCGAATACATTGGTTGGGTCATTTTCGTAGTTTTATTCTTTTTAGGATTTATTAATTGGCATATTTTCTTTCCTTTAATGGCTTTTGTATTGCTTTATGGAATATTATATTCGATTTATGCCATTCTGATTGATTTGATGACGTATAATGTTTATCACAAAAAAGGGGATATTCCGAAATTATTTTTTACGGCATTTATAGAGCCGTTTACATTTCATCCGTTTGTTGTGATGGCAGGCGTGAAAGGGGTGAAGGATTTCTTTCTGAAAAATAATTCGTGGGGAGAAATGACGCGACAAGGTTTTGGTGGAAATCAATCGAAAGAATTATCTATTTGGCAAAAACTGAAACTTGGATTCATTAATTTAATTCAGCAAACTACGTTTATTTCACTGATATATTTTTTAATTTTTGGATTGTCATCAATTCTTGAATTTTATCTTTATCAAGAAAATCTTACAACAACTTCTAATCAAACTTTATTTTTTGACTTATTCGTACATAATATCGATTTTGCTTTAGATAGTATTTTTGTGGTAAGTTTTACATATTTTTTACTGCAATTTTATTCGATAAGTTGGGCAAAAAAATGGATCATTTTTGCGTATTCTTTTTTAATTATTTCAAATATTTTATTGATTAAATATTTTCAAACAACACTTAATTTATTGGGTTCAGATTTGTTTTCTTATACGTTCGAAGAATTGAAATTAATTATTGGAGCATCAGGTGTTGTAAATGTTACAAATATTCTTTTATCAATCGCTGCAATTGCTATTTTAACAACGATATTTATTTACAGTTATCGACTAAAAATTAATCAAAAAATTCTTCAATTACCATTAATAATTTTAAGCTTTTTAGCGATTATTATTCCAATTAATTTGTATTTAAAAAGTGCTCAAAATGATGAGTTTTCATCTAATCTAACTTTGAGTAAATCGTCTTATTTTTTCTCAAATTCGATTGAACAATATGCAGAAGATAAACTTTCAGAAATTGATTTTTTAAACTCAAATTCGAGTTCAAATAATGAAGATAATCGACATTATTTTGATAAAACTAATTATCCATTTTTGTATCAAGATGAGAACAAAAATTTCTTTGCGGATCAATTTAATCTAACAACAGAAAAACTGAATGTTGTTTTTATTGTGATTGAAGGTTTGGGACGAGCTTTTAGTAACGATGGTGCATATTTAGGCTCGTTTACACCATATATCGATCAGCTTTCTAAAAAGAGTTTGTATTGGGAAAATGGATTAAGTACGACGGGAAGAACATATGGAGTTTTACCTGGTTTGACAGGTTCTTTGCCTTTTGCTGAGAATGGTTTTATGGAACAAAAAAACTTACCTCAACATTTTAATTTGTATAATTTGTTGAAAAGTAATGGTTATAAAACTGGTTATTTTTACGGTGGTGATGCTGATTTTGATTTTATGTCGAAATATTTGAATTATTCGAATGTTGAAACAATTATTGATGAAAATGATTACGAAAATAAATATGCTAAAATTCCATCAAATAATGGATTTTCTTGGGGATTTGATGATCATTCAGTGTTCAAAAAATATTTAGCAACGCAGAAAGAAAATAATCAACCGTATTTTAATGTTTTGATGACGTTAGCGACGCATAGTCCTTTCTTAATAAACAATGTTGAGAAATATAATAGACAGTTTGAAACGTTGATTAAATCACGAAATTATGATGCGACAACTTTGACGACAGTAAAAAAGTATAAACAACAATTGGTGACTTTTTTGAGTGTTGATGAAGCTGTAAAAAACTTTTTCGAAGCTTATCAAAAACGTTCAGATTTTAATCAAACAATTTTTGTGATTACTGGAGATCATCGAATGCCAGAAGTTCCGATGGAAACAAAGATTGATCGTTTTCATGTTCCGATTATTGTCTATTCTCCTTTGTTGAAAACACCAAAAAAGATGTCAAATATTGTAACGCATTTTGATGTTGCGCCAACTTTTGTAACATATTTTAGAGATTCGTATAAAATGAAATTACCGAATTACGTGACTTGGATGGGACAGAATTTAGAAAACGGTAAAGCGAATTACAGAAAACAAGGCGTTCCATTAATGCAAAATAAAAATATTTTGGATGATTATGTTTTCCAGAATTATCATTTATCGGGAGGGAAATTATATCGAATCGAAAAGAATTTAACAGAAGATGTTGAACAAAATTCGAAAATGGAAACAGAGTTGAAAAATCGATTGAAAAGCTTTAAAACAAAAAACCATTCTTTGAAAAATACTCAAAAAATGGTTCCTGATTCTATATTTAATCGTTATATCAATTAGAATTTTCGGCTGTACGAGACACTTACATCAAATTGATTTCCCTTTTGATTTGGACGATATTCTTGATTATAATAATTCGCACCAATTGAAATTAAATTTAAATCATTGATTGAAAAATTATAATCTGCTCCAATTTTGAAGGACTTCAATTTGTAAGTTGTATCCTCTAAAAGATTGTTGTTAAAATCTTCAGGCGAAATACCTGTACCAATCGCTAAGCTTAAATAATTGTTTGCATCGCCCGTATAATAACGCGTTGTGAATGTATACGAATGCGAAATGTTGTTGTTACTTGGTGTCACGAATGCACGTAAATTGAACCAATAATTTTTATAATATTTCCCAATTGATCCTGTAAACATCCAAACATCATCCGAAAAATGAAGTTGACGATAACCTAATTCGGCTTCAAAACTTTTAGGTAAATTAGCGTAAAGAGAGGCTCCTGTGCGATATTTAGGGAAAATTCCATCACTATCCGAATATCCACCGCCAACGTACATGTAAAATGTATTAGAAAGTCTTGGATAAGCTTCTACTTCGTATTGAACACCATTATCTCTAAACTTGTTTGCGTAATTAACTTTAAAAATCAACGAACCAATCGAAGTTTGTCTTTTATAACTAACCGAAACTTGATGCCAATCATCTGTAAATTGCTTGTCAAAATGTGAGTAATTATAATTTACACTAATTGCATTTTTAGTATTATTGATTTCGATTCGATTTGCTAATTCACGTGCTTCCGTATTTTTAGGATTAATTGCTAATAATTCTTTGATTGTTTTTGAAGCTTCATCATAAGCATTGTTTGAATTAAGAACTTTAGCTTTTAACAACAACAAATCCTCGTTTTTAGGATATTTAATTAATCCACGATCAATGATAGAAACGGCTTCTGTATAATTACCATTCCAATATTCAAGCGATGTGTAGGCTAAATAGAAATCGGTAGAAGGATCCATGTTTTTTTCAATATTCTGAAAAACTTTTCTCGCTTCTTCAGTTTCATCATTCCACGTATATATTCGTCCCAAAAAAACAGCGATATCTGTATATTCTGGCGATTGATCTAAAGCTTGTAATGCAAGTTTCTTGGCAGTTGTATAATCTTTTTCTTCGAAAGCTTTGTGACGCGCTTCTTGAAATAAATCATCCGAACTTTTCGATTCTTGGCTATACGAAAATAAAGGTAAAAAGGTAAGAGTAAAGAGTGTTTTTCTTAGAAATGATTTTTGAATCATGTGATAAAAACGTACTTTATTATGAGGATAAAGATATAATTATTTGGAGCATAAAAAAAGCTCAAGAAAATAAA
>NZ_DINY01000041.1:14255-80317 GCF_002426075.1 Empedobacter sp. UBA5528
ACCAATTGAGCTATTCCCGCGTGCAAATTGTAAAAATCAAATTAAAAAGTACCTCAGGCGGGACTTGAACCCGCACGTCCTAATGGACACAGGATTTTAAGTCCTGCGTGTCTACCAATTCCACCACCAAGGCAAAATTTGATTTTTATGAATTTTTATATTTCAAAGAGCGGGAAACGGGGCTCGAACCCGCGACCTCAACCTTGGCAAGGTTGCGCTCTACCAGCTGAGCTATTCTCGCGATTGGAGTGCAAATATATAAAATCAATTTCTAATAATCCAAATCAAATTTGAATAAAATTTTAAAAATATATTTGCACTTATTTTAATTAGTTGATAGGCATTAACATATCAGCTACTTCTTTTATTTTATCTTTCATCTTTTTACGGTGAACGATCATATCAACGAAGCCTTTTTCTAATAAAAACTCAGAAGTTTGGAATCCTTCAGGTAAATCTCTACCAATAGTTTCTTTGATAACACGTGGTCCAGCGAAACCAATTAATGCTCCAGGCTCTGCCATGATAACGTCACCAATTGATCCGAAAGATGCTGTAATTCCTCCAAAAGATGGATTTGTTAAGATTGTAATGTAAGGAATGTTGTTGTCTGCTAATTGAATTAATTTAGCTTCTACTTTTGCTAATTGCATCAACGAAATTGCAGCTTCCATCATACGCGCACCACCAGATTGTGTAATGATAATGTAAGGTGTTTTGTGTTTGATAGAATAATCAATTGCACGAGCAATTTTTTCTCCCATTACAGATCCTAAAGAACCTCCAATAAATTTGAAATCCATACAAGAAATTGTAATGTCACGTCCATGAATTTTTCCAGTCGCATTGCGAATAGAATCTGTCATTCCCGTTTTCTTTTTAATTTCTTTTAAACGATCTTTATAAGGTTTTGTATCTGTCCAATTTAATGGGTCTTTACTTTCTACTTTTGTATCTAATTCTGTGAATTTGCTATCATCAAATAAGATATCAAAGTATTCTTGAGAACCAATTTGTACGTGATGATCATCCTCAGGACTTACATACGCATTTGCTTTTAGTTCTTCAGTTTCAATAATTTTTCCTGATGGTGTTTTATACCATAAGCCTTTCTTAACGTCTTTTTTAGACTCTGTAGGCGTTGTAATATTTTTCTTGCTTCTAATAAACCAAGGCATATTCTCTGTTTTTATTTGGGTAAGAATAATCTTAGTGAAAAGATTATCCTAAAGTATTAACATTATTTAAATCGTGAAAAGCTTGAATTAATCTGTCTTTGAAAGTAACTTCTCCAGCTCTTAACCACACGCGTGGATCATAATATTTTTTGTTAGGAGATTCTGGACCTTCAGGATTTCCAATTTGTCCTTGTAAATAAGCTGCATTTTCGTCAAAATATTTACGAATTCCTTCCATAAATGCATATTGTAAATCTGTATCAATGTTCATTTTGATAACTCCGTAGCTAATTGCTTCTCTAATTTCTTCTAACGTAGAACCAGAACCTCCGTGGAATACGAAGTTTACAGCGTTGTCTACACCATACTTTTCGTTGATGTATTTTTGAGAGTTATCTAAAATTTTTGGAGTCAATACAACATTTCCTGGTTTGTAAACACCGTGTACATTACCAAATGCTGCTGCAATCCAGAAATTATCAGAAATAGATTTTAAGTTTTCGTAAACGTAAGCAACTTCTTCTGGTTGAGTGTATAATAAAGAATTGTCAACATTAGAATTGTCAACACCATCTTCTTCTCCACCTGTAATACCTAATTCCATCTCCAAAGTCATTCCAACTTTAGACATTCTTTCTAAGTATCTTTTGCACTTTTCTACGTTTTCTTCTAAAGGCTCTTCAGATAAATCTAACATGTGAGAACTAAATAAAGTCTTTCCGAATTTATTAAAATGTTCTTCGTTAGCGTCCATAATTCCATCAATCCAAGGCAATAATTTTTTTGCACAGTGGTCTGTATGTAAAATTACAGTAGCTCCGTAAGACTCAGCTAAAGTGTGAATATGTTTTGCTCCCGCAATAGCACCTTTGATAGCAGAAAGTTGATTTTCTCCTTTTAATCCTTTTCCGGCATTAAAAGCAGCACCTCCGTTAGAAAATTGAATAATAACCGGAGAGTTTACTTCAACTGCAGCTTCCATTGCAGCGTTAATAGTATCTGAACCGATGACATTACACGCTGGTAAAGCGTATTGATTTGCTTTTGCATCATTGATAATGTCTTGAACTAATGAACCGGTAGCAACACCGGCAGGAAATTTTCTGCTCATTATGTTAGTATTTTGTGAAACAAATATAGATGTTTTTTTAGAAAGGATAATTAATTCCGAAGTGGATTCTTGGTTTAAGCAAATTAAAATTGTCAAATTGCCAGCGATCACCCAATTCGTAAGAAGGGTCATAAATTTTGTAACCTAAATCAAATCTTACAATTGCAAACGTACCAATGTGATAACGGAAACCTAATCCAGAACCAATTCCGAATTCTTTGTAAAAATCTTTGAACTTAAATAATGTTTCTGGACGATTTTTATTAACACCCCAAATATTACCAGCATCAAGAAAATATGCACCTTCCAAACTTCCAAAAAGATTGAAGCGATATTCAGCATTGAATAACAATTTCATGCTTTCAAATTCTAAACTTTGATTTTTAGAATCGATACGTGGTTTACTTCCAGGACCTAAAGTTAACGGTGCCCAACCACGAACATCATTTGCTCCTCCAGCCGAATAACTTCTTACGAAGGGTGCAACATCTGAGTTTCCATATGGTTGAATGATTCCGAATAAGAAACGTCCCGCTACGCTAGAATTTGAATTTAATTTGAATTTTCGTCTAACATCCACATCAAATTTTACGAATTGAGAATAAGGAATTCCAAAGATCAAACCTGCTTGATTTCCGTCTCGATCAGGTTCAGCTTTATTAAAGCCAAAAGCTTTGTCTAAACCTCTTAATACATTTCCGGCTAATTCAATTCTCGCTTGAATAAACCAAGGATTACTTTTTGGTCGAAATGAATTTTCTTGATTAAATGTAAATTGATAGATAAAAGAGTTGATTAATACATTTTGGGAAATATTAGCTTTTCTATATAACATATTCTCAAAATCAACATACAACTTTGCGTTTTCTCCAGTTAATGAACTTTGGAATCCTTTGTCAGCCTCGATTGCGTCTGTTAATTCATCGTCCGTTAGATAAATTGGTGCATTAGGATTGTATGCGTAGTATAAATCTTTTACTTCGTTTTTTGTATTATTATCTTTTGTAAACACTTCATAATAGCGATCTTTTTTTCGGTTACTAATAAATTCTGTGTTAAACAAAGAAACTTTGTGTTGAAACTCCGAACTCGAAATATCCATATCAAAACCAAAACCATAAGTCGTTTTGTCTAAACCTACATTTTTCTGCGTACTTGCATTCATTCGAATAGCAGATTCGGCAGTAAAACGTTTTGGTAAAATATTATCAAGATTAATTGGTGTTAATAAATAAGGAAATTTCAACTTTGTTTCGATAGCGATTTCGTAAGCATTTAAGAATGCTTTATTCATTGAGAAATCTTTGTTGACAGAACCTAAAGTTCCTTTCAAAGTTGTTTCTAAATTTTCTCCTCCTCCAAATAGATTTCTCGAAGTTAAAGTCATTCCGGGAGAAATTGCAAAGTTCATATAGCGAGAAGCATAACTTTCGACAAAGAGATTCAAGTCATATTTCTTTTTTGGTGTAAAGAAAACGTCTACATTTAGGATAGAATCTTGTTTATTAATTCTGAATCCATGTAAGTTAATGTTTTCTTTCTTGAAAATATTACGTTTTGTCTGAATTTCTTGTCGTTGACGATATAGTTGACCAGGACGAATTACAAATGCATCTGTAAAATATTTTGGTCGATATTCTGGTTCTTTTGTATATAAAACGTTATAATCTTTATATTCTTCTTTGATTAATTTACTTTCATCATCAACAAAACTGCGAGAATCTGCATAAATATTTATCTTCCCAAAACGGTATTGCGTAAAAGGTGTAATACTATCCGTTTTCAAAGAATCTTGAATATATTTATCAATAAACATCGTTACATCAAGGCGTTTGTTACTTTTTAATGTATCCGCTTCAAAATATAAATCTTCGCCCGAATCATTAAAATCATAGTAACCTCTATTCTTTAACAAATCGATGATACGATCGCGTTCTTCCTCAAATTTGTCAAAATTATATTGATCTCCAGCATGCAAAACAGTTTGTTTTCCAATAGAAGAATTAAGATATTCTTCTATTTTTTGATCAGATATTTTTTGATCATATGTTTCGATATAAGAAGGTTCCCCTAACTTAATATCATAAATAGTTTCTGCTTTTTTCGCAACAGAATCTTTATTATAGGAAACAGCTACTTTCGAATCGAAATAACCTTTGTCATGAAATAATCTATTTAAGTTCTTTGCCGAAAATTCTGATTGTTGTTCATCCAACAAAACTGGAGCCTCACCTTGACTATAATAAAGACGTTCTTTCCATAAACTGTGCCCAACATATTCGCTAAGATTATTCTTCGTTAGTAAACTGTCCAATAATTTTTGGTTACGAACCGAAGCATCTTGTCGATAATATTCCTGAAAAGTTTCATCAAATTTTGCAGGAGACCAATTATAAACCCATTGCCAAAGAGGGAAAAAACCAAGGAACTTACCAGCTGGTTTTTGTTTCACATAATCACTTAAATCTTTGTTGATTATAGTTTTTTTCTTCTTAATATCGGGATCTTCTTTATCGTAGATAAATTTGTTCTTTACAAACAAATATTCTCCTTCAGGTACTTTTTTAGTTGTACTACAGCTATAAAAAAGTAAACCTAAACAAGAGATAAGTGTTATATTTGTTGTAATTTTTTTTTGCATAAATATGTTATCAAATAACGTTATTAAGATAATAACTTCTCTGGGTTCTAAAAAATATAGACAAAAATATAATTTGTTTGTCGTAGAAGGTGTTAAAAATATTGGGGAAGTTATAAAAAGTTCTATAAATATTAAAGAATTATTTATAACTGAAGACTTTTGGCCAGAAGCTACACATATCAAAAAGACTTTTATTGAAGAAAAAGACTTGAAAAAGATCAGTTTCTTAACTACTCCGAATGTAGGTTTAGCACTTTGTGAATTACCTAATTATAACGAAAACATCAAGTTGAATGGTTTAAGTATTGCTTTGGATGATATTCGAGATCCAGGTAATTTAGGAACAATTATCCGCTTGGCTGATTGGTTTGGTGTAGAGGATATTTTGTGTACCAAAGAATCTGTTGATATGTACAACCCAAAAGTTGTGATGTCGACAATGGGCTCTTTTACACGAGTGAAAGTTCATTATATCGATTTGGAGAAATACTTGTCTGACTATAAAGGAAACATTTTCGGGACTTTTATGGAAGGAGAATCTATTTATGAACAAACACTTCCACAAGAAGGTATCTTGGTAATGGGGAACGAAGCGAATGGAATTTCTCCAGAAATCGAGAAGTTAACGACAAATAAACTAAGTATTCCGTTCTTTGGGAAAAATGGTTCTACCGAAAGTCTCAACGTAGCTGTTGCAACAAGTGTCATCTTAGGCGAGTTTAAGTCTCAACTTTCGCACAAATCATAAAAAAAACTTAATGTTTCTAAACGGGTAACTATTCCACAAATAAATATATACTTTAGTAGAAACAAACAATAAGATTAAGAAAAAACACATGAAATATGTAGCGGTTGTTCTTGCTTCTGCAATGCTGTTTATGGGAAGCTGTAGCAAGAAAAACGAACAAAAAGAAGAAGTTAGAAAGAAGGATCCTCATGCTTTGCGCTATGATTCGTTGGATTGGAAAGCAGATTTCAAGCCAATGAAGTACACACAAGCAGAACTTAATGATTACAGAAATAAACTAAACACCTATTATAAAGACTTTTGGGTTGACGGGAAAGTGAGCGGAGGTTTGTTGGTTGTGAAGAATGGGCAAGTACTTTTAGAGCAATATCAAGGGATGGCAGACGAAAGACATAAGCGTCCAATCACTGCCGAAACGCCTATTCACATAGCATCTATCTCGAAAGTTTTTACATCTATGGCGATACTTAAGCTGGTCGAGAAAGGTAAAATCAAATTAGATCAAAAAGTAAATACAATATTAGAAGGTTTTCCTTACGACGATATCACGGTTCGTAATTTGCTAAATCACCGCAGTGGTTTGCCAAATTATGCCAACGTTTTGTGGAATAACAAGAAGGTAATGATGGATCGCGAGAAACCAATTTCTAATCAAGATGTGTTAGATATCTTTAGAGAATTTGACGTTAAACAAATTCGTCCCGCAGACAAAGGGTTTTATTACTCGAACACCAACTTCGCTTTCCTTGCTTTAGTAATCGAAAAGATTATGAAAATACCTTATCCGAAAGCAATGAAATACATGGTTTTTGACCCTCTTGAGATGAATAACACCTTTGTTTTTGAGTATGATCGCGATAAAGATACAGTAGCTCGTTCTTACAAATACAATGGTTACGAGTGGGCTTGGGATGATTTTGACCGCACGTATGGAGACAAAAATATCTACTCAACGCCAAGAGATCTTTACAAGTTAGATGTTGCCATGTATTCAGACGATTTTTTACCGAAGAAGATCAAGAAAGAAGCTTTCAAAGGATATAGTTACGAGCAGAAAGGTTTCAAAAATTATGGGCTTGGAATGCGCTTGTTAGAATATGACAATGGTAAAAAATTATTGTATCACAATGGTTGGTGGCACGGGAATAACACAGTTTTTGTACACGATGTTAACAATCAATTTACGGTAATTGCATTAGGAAACAAGCAGAATAAGAATATATATAGTGCATTTAAATTGGCTGGACTTACAGGAACTTATCCGCTAAAAGCACCAAATAAAGATTCGATGAGATTGCATCAAAAACCAATTGTACCAAAAAGAACAGCAAAACTTTCGACCAAAGTTTCAAGATAATAGCAAGGCTTTCTTATATAAGAAAGCCTTTTTTATTTTTATGATATAATGTATTTTATTGATAATCAATAGTTTTATTTTGTTAATTAAATATAAAGTATTAACTTAGAGATAATTAACTATTAATATGTAAATACTTTTAATTATGGCTGTAAAATACAACGTTATTCAGAAGGCTTACCCAGGAGATCCTATGGCGCCTAAAAAGTTCTACGCAAATTCTATTGCAGATGGTGAAGTATCACTTCGAAATTTGAGTAAAGAAATTGCGCAAACCTCATCTATTAGTGAGAGTGATGTATATGCAACATTGATTGATTTGGCTAAAATGTTATCGAAACATTTGTCTGATGGAAAGATTGTTCGCTTAGGAGATTTTGGTTCTTTTCAAATAAGTATAAGTAGCGAAGGAATGGATGCAATGAACAAAGTAAATTCTTCTTCTATAAAAAGTGCTAAAATACTTTTTAGACCTGGTCTAGATTTACGAGATACTTTAGCTACTTTAAAGTATGAGAAAAAGAAATAGTTGAGATAATTTTTCTAACTTCTAATTGAAGTAAATAAAAAACGTCAAGTGGTTTTCATTAAAATCACTTGACGTTTTGTTTAAAACCTCCTTAGGTTTTATATAAAAGATAAGGAGGTTTTATAAAAAGTTTATTTATATCTCAATTGAATAATCATTAACAACATAGAAACATAGACTATGAAAACTAAAAAATATTTAGATGAATTAACTTATGAAATAATAGGTTCTGCTATAGAAGTTCATAAAATAATGGGTAGAGGATTATTAGAAAGTGTTTATCATCAATGCTTAAAAGAAGAGTTGAATCATAGGAAAATAAATTTTCTCACAGAAATGAAGATTCCAGTTGTCTATAAAGAAAAACTACTTGATCTTGATTTTCGTTGTGACCTCTATGTAGAAAATAGTATAGTTGTTGAGTTAAAAGCTGTGCAAGATATTGTTCCTGCTTATGAAGCTCAATTATTAACTTATATGAAACTACTAAAATGTCCAAAAGGAATATTAATCAACTTTAATTGTTTTAACATATTTAATGAAGGACAAAAAACGTATGTTAATGAGTTTTTTACTCATTTTCCAAATTATTAAACCGATGTATTTATATTGTAAAAACAGATAGGTTTTAAATTTTGTTTTGGTAAAATATTAACCACATAGAAACATAGAAATTGATTAATTGTGATTTATTTATAAACTTTCAGTTATTAACTTAAGTAAAGTTACTGTGAAAACTATAAGTCCATTCTAATATTTCTAAGAATTAAACCTATGTATCTATGTGGATAAAAAAGAAATATTTTAAATTTTCTTTTGGTAAAATCTTAACTACATAAAAACATAGAAATTGATTAATTGTGATTTGTTTATATACTTTCAGTTGTTAACTTAAGTAAAGTTATTGTGAAAACTAAAAGTCTATTCAAATCTTTATCAATATTTAACCTATGTCTCTATGTGGTTAAAAAAGATAAAATATTAATCACATAGAGACATAGATAAAGATATAACTTGTGTTTTAAATTATTTAAAAAAAGAAAATATAAAACTTTATAAGTTTCTTACTGCTTAATATCCATAATATCTCGCAATACATTCCCAAAGATATTAAACCCAAGAACCAATAACATAATAGCTAATCCCGGTAGAATTGCTAAATGTTGTTTCCCTAAAATAATATGATTATAATGTTCTTTGATGATGTTTCCCCAAGACGGAGTAGGAGGTTGTGCGCCAATTCCAAGAAAACTAAGACCACTTTCTACTAAAATTGCCGAAGCAAAATTGGCAGCAGATATAACAATAATAGGTGCAACAACGTTAGGTAATATTTGGTTGAAGATAATTCTTGTGTCCGAAAATCCTAAAGCTTTTGATGCTTCTACGAATTCTTTTTCTCTGTACGATAGGAATTGTCCACGAACTACACGTGCAACTTCTACCCACATCGTTAGTCCAACTGCGATAAATATCTGCCAAAAACCTTTTCCGATAGCTAAGGTAATTGCAATAACCAATAGTAATGTTGGGATAGACCACACAACGTTTATCAACCACATTATTATGTTATCTGTTCGTCCCTTGTAATAACCTGCAAGAGCGCCCAAGGAGATTCCGACAACTAATGAAATGAAAACAGCGATAAATCCGATAAGAAAAGAAATTCTTGTCCCGATGATTAATCTAGAATAAAAGTCTCTTCCGTAAGAATCTGTTCCAAGTAAATAGGTTTTTGTATAGATAAAATCCTTCTCTATATCTTGCGTTTTGATGTTATGCTTTGTCCAAGTTAACAAATCTATCTTTATTGCTTCACCACTTAGTCCGTTCCCTATATATGGAATATAAGTAATGCTTTGTCCATCTCTTTTGTAAGATGTAATACTTATTTGTTCGGTATCGATTTCTTTCCCGAATATAAAATCAGAAAAGTTCGTTTTTCCTGAATAATTAGGTAAAGGGATTTCGATTGTTTTTTGCTGATAACCTATAGGTGAATATGCAATGGTTAGGTCCTGTCTGTTTGCATTTTCCGTTTTGTCGGACGCAAAGACATAAGCAAAAATAGAAATGATTGCAGCTAATACTATTACACTAAAAGAAAGAACACCAAGGGTGTTCTTTCTTAATTTATTGAATATGATTTGAGAAAATGAACCGTTTTCTTGTTCCATTATTTAATGTCTCTTAAAACGTTAACAGCTTCGTTTAAATAAAAGTCTTTTTGCATTCCTTTGAACCAATTGTTACGTTTAGCTTTTAGAACAGTATCTGTTTTAGTAGTTGCTAAATCGTTTTGATTCATTGTAAATTTGAAATTGTTTTTATACTTGTCTAAAGTTTCGAATTTCTTGATTTTATCTTCGCGTGTTTTACGGTACGTTTTGTAATCTTCTAAGTTCAAAGGAATCTCTTTTACGTCTTCCATTGATTTGATGAACTTGAAACTTTCGTTCATTAATGCTAAGTGAGCATTGTTTGCCAAACGAGTTTTACTGTTCGTTTTAATCTTCGCTAAATCGAAAGCAGAAGGCCATTTTGCAATAACCAATGGTTTGATTTGATCCCAGTTCAAGGCTTCTGAACGAGAAGCTTCGCTGATATCTTCGTAAGTGAATTGATCAACTAATGCAATGTCCGATTGAACTCCTTTCAATTGTGTAGAACCTCCGTTTACTCGGTAGAATTTTTGTATTGTTAACTTAATAGCGCCTAACTCATCACTTCCCGACTGACGATCTAAAGGCAAGATTGTTTGTACAGTACCTTTACCAAAGGTTTGCGGAGAACCCACGATAACAGCGCGACCATAGTCTTGCATTGCTGCAGCAAAAATCTCTGACGCAGATGCAGAAAGCTCGTTAACCATTACTACTAAAGGTCCGTCGTATGCGATAGAATTATCTTTGTCTTCGTGAATTTTAAACATTCCGTCCGAACGTCTCACCTGAACAATTGGTCCTTGATTGATGAACAATCCAGAGATTTTAACTACCTCTTCAAGAGAACCTCCTCCATTATTTCTAACATCGAAGACAAGACCTTTGATGTTTTCTTTCTTCAATATATCAATTTCTTTCTTGATATCATCCGAAGGATAACGTCCGCCTTCTTTTCCCATTGGAGTGTAGAACTCAGGTAAATAGATGATTCCGTATTTATCTCCCTTCTCGTCCGTAATAACAGATGAGCGAGCAAACACTTCCTCTGATTCAATCACTTCACGAATCAAAGAGATTGTTTGTTGAGAACCGTCTTTTTTCTGAATAGTCAAGACAACTTCTGTTCCTTTCTTCCCTTTAATTAGGCGAATAGCATCGCTTAAAATCATCCCAACGATGTTTTTAGCTTCACCATTTTTCCCTTGTGCAACTTTAATGATCTTGTCACCAACTTCTAATTTATTGCTCTTCCAAGCTGGTCCGCCAACAATTAATTCAGCAATTGTAGCGTAACCTCTTTTGTCTTGTATTTTGGCTCCAATTCCTTCCATTTGTCCAGACATTTCGAATTCGAAATCCTCTTTACTTGTTGGAGAGAAGTATGTTGTGTGCGGATCGTATTGTTCTGTGAACGAGTTCATGTAAATAGAAAAATAGTTCTCGCGTTTTGTTTGTTTTATACGACGGAAATAGTCAGAAATCAAGTCTTTAACTTCTTCACGCGCCATCTTTTCTACTTCTGCAAAAGGCGTATCTTTTGTGATTTTCTTTTTCTCATCTGCCAAAGGATCTTTTATAGGTTTTATAGAAGAAGAGTTGTCTAATGTATCTTTCTTTTGACCTTTTAATTCGTCTTGCATTGAAATGATTTCTAACATCACGTTATATTTCAAATATTTGCGCCACAAATCTTTTGATTCGTTCTTATCTTTCGCGAATTTTGATGTTTTATAATCGATGTTGAAATTCTCTTTTTGATTGAAATCAAAAGGTTTTGACAAGGCATCCATCGAATATTTTTCAGCGTCAGCAATACGTTTGTAGATTGTGTCAACAGTAGAATTGTAGAAACCTAAGTTTTCTGATTTGTAATAATCATCTAAATTGTGATAATCTTTTTTGAATAGATCATAATCAGATTGCAATAAAAAACGTTTGCTTGGATCAATGTATTCTAAATATTTATTGAAAACATTTTCCGAAAATTTATCATCTACAGTAGCAGGTTTGTAATGTAGGTAAGTTAGGGTGTTTCGTGTATTTTTTACGATTAACTTTTCTCTTTCTTCATCTGTGTCTAGCATGGGTTTGCAAAAGCAAAAAGCAAGCAAACTCATTGATAAAAACGATAGTAATACATACGTTTTTTTAATTAACATATTGCGTTGGTATTATATAAATTAATAATTTAAGACTCCTTCAAATATAAAACAAAAAAGAAATTAGAAGGAAGTTTTTTACATTTGTAAAAATGATGAATAAAAGTAAGAATAAAATATGGAAAGACCGCTAATTTTAGTTACAAATGATGATGGAGTAACTGCGCCTGGAATAAGAGCGTTGATAGAGATTGCAAAAGGATTTGGAGAAGTTTATGTTGTTGCGCCAGATAGTCCGCAAAGTGGAATGGGGCATGCGGTGACAATAAATTCGACATTGTTTTGTGATGAAATAGAAGTTGATGAAGATGTAAAAGAGTATGCGTGTTCTGGAACGCCAGTGGATTGTGTGAAATTGGCTGTTTCGCAAATTTTACCTCGTAAACCAGATTTGTGTATTTCGGGAATTAATCACGGATCGAATTCGTCGGTGAATGTGATTTATTCGGGAACAATGTCTGCTGCTGTAGAAGCTGGAATAGAAGGGATTCCTGCGATTGGTTTTTCGTTGTGTGATTTTGCTTATAATGCTGATTTTAAAGCTGGAGAAGAATTTATTAAAACAATTATTGATCAAGTTTTAAAACATAAATTACCAAAAGGTGTAGTGTTGAATGTTAATATTCCGAAGTTGAAAGAACATGAAATAAAAGGAATAAAAGTTTGTCGCCAAGCTGATGCAAAATGGGAAGAAAAATTTGATAAACGTGAAGATCCTCGTGGAAGAACGTATTATTGGATGAGTGGAGAGTTTAAAAATCTTGACAAAGGTGAAGATACAGACGAACGTGCTTTAGAGGAGGGTTATGTTTCTGTTGTACCAGTTCGTTATGATTTGACAGCCCATCATTTTTTACCAGATTTAAGAAATTGGGATTTGTTCTAAGTTCGTTAAATCTACATTCAGAATGATAAAGCATAAAAAAAGGACTTCAATTGAAGTCCTTTTTTTTAAAATATTGAAATAATTATTTTACTAATTTTTTCTCAGCGTCACGATAGAAATTTTCTTTTTGTTCGTTTCCTAAAGTTTTGTAAGCTTGAATTAAGTTACGAATAACTTGACGATTTTCTGGTTGAATTTCGTACATTTTTTCAAGATAAGGAGCTGCTTCTGTAAACAAAGCTTTGCGTTTTACTTCGTTTGCATTATAAATTTCTTTCTCTTTTTTAGATGTTCCTAAATTGTTGTTCATTGTTTCAACAATTTCTTTGTCTGGTTGCAAAATAGCTAAAACTAAATTGTTGTAAGACTCGAAATGTTTAGGATTTAATTCAATCGCTTTTTTGAACAAGTTTTTAGATTCTTCTGCTTTAGAAGCGTCATCTAAATATAAAACTCCTAAGTTGTAATAATTTTGTGCATCGTTTGGATTAATTTTAATCGCTTCTTCGATACGTTTTGTCATTTTATCAGAGTTTCCAGAAACTTGGTAAATTCCAGTTGCGATATTGTTGATGTCAGCATCTTTTGGATATTTTGTAGTTGCTTCTTCTACGATAGTATCGTATTTTTTCGCATTGTACAATCCATTAAGTGCTAAAACATACATGTCACGGTTGTAATCTTTTGTTTGATTAGCTGATTTACCAGTGAATCCTTTTGCCGCTAATTCTTTCAAAATCGTTAACGATTTATCATAATCAGCTGCGTTGTAAAAACAGATTGCAGCTTGATATTTATAGATATCTTCTTTTGTACCTAAAGCTTCAACTAAGTTGAAAACATTTAAGAATTTTGTTCCAGCCTCAGTAAATTGTTTTGCGTCCATTGCTTTGTTTGCAGCGTCTAATTCTTTGTTTGCTAAATTAGAAACTTCAGATTGCAACAAGAAACCATATTTTGGTTGTAAAGCAACTTCTTTCGCTTTTGCGTAATTACCACTAGCTGTAGCTTTATCTAAATCGGCTTGAGAATAGTAAAATTCGTCTTTTTTAGAGTCTTTATTTTTGACTTGCCAAACTTTACCGTTTTCGTATTTAGATAATTTTGCTAAATCTTGACTTGCTTTTGTAACGTCACCTTTTGCTAAGTTTTCTTTTGCTGATTTATTATATTTTTCAGCTAAAACTGTAGGTTCTGTCGTTAATTCTTCTGTGTTAGTTTGAGCGAATGATGTCGACATTGCTAAAACTAATCCTAAACTAAATAATAATTTTTTCATTGATTATTCATTATTTGGATCCTCAGCAGGCGTTTCTTCTGCTTGAGTTTCGTTGTTTTCGTTTGTGTTTTCTACAACAATTGGATTTCCTTCTTCATCAAGTTCTACTTCGTTTTCCAATTCTTCTTCAACTTGTACTTTTGCAATTGCTGCAATTTCGTCGTTCTTTTTCAAGTTAATCAATCGAACACCTTGTGTTGCACGACCCATTACACGAATTTCATCTAAACCAGTTCTAATAGCAACTCCAGATTTATTAATGATCATTAAATCATCTTCGTCTGTAACAGCCTCAATCGCGATTAATTTTCCTGTTTTATCAGTAATATTAAGTGTTGTTACACCTTTACCTCCACGATTTGTTTCACGATAATCTTCGATAGAAGAACGTTTTCCGTAACCTTGTTCAGAAACAACTAATACAGTTTCTTTTTCTACATCAGTCACAACAATCATCCCGATAACCTCATTATCTGGTTGATCTCCTAAGTTGATTCCGCGAACACCAGAAGCAGTACGACCCATTGGACGAACTTTCTCATCTTCGAAACGGATAGCTTTACCATATTTAGAAGCGATCATAATTTGAGATTTACCATCTGTTAATAAAGCTTCTAATAATGTGTCACCTTCGCGAACAGTAATTGCGTTGATACCATTAACACGTGGACGAGAATAAGCTTCTAAAGATGTTTTCTTGATGATACCATTTTTAGTTACCATGATTACGTAATTATTATTTACGTATTCTTCGTTCATTAAATCATGTGTAAGGATATATGCTTTTACTTTATCATCTGGCTCGATGTTAATCAAATTCTGAATTGCACGACCTTTAGATGTTTTAGAACCTTCTGGAATTTCGTACACACGCATCCAATAACATTTTCCTTTTTCTGTAAAGAATAACATGTATTGGTGGTTAGATGCCGAAACCATATACTCTAAGAAATCTTCGTCACGTGTTGTAGCGGCTCTATTACCAACTCCTCCACGAGATTGTTTGCGGTATTCAGAAAGTGGTGTACGTTTGATGTAACCCATGTGAGAAATCGTTAAAACAACTTGCTCATCAGGAATTAAATCTTCGATATTTAAGTCTCCACCTGCGTAATCGATATCTGTACGACGTTCGTCACCATATTTTTTACGAATTTCTAATAACTCATCTTTGATAATTTGCATACGTAAATCTTCGTTTGCTAAAATATCTTTCAAATGGTTAATCATTTTCATGATTTCTTCGTACTCTTCACGAATTTTATCAATCTCAAGACCAGTCAATGTACGTAAACGTAAATCTAAGATTGCACGTGCTTGAATTTCTGATAACTCGAAAGCTTCCATTAATCCTGTGCGCGCTTCGTCTGGTGTTGCAGATTCGCGAATGATTTTAATTGCACGATCAAGATCATCTTGTGTTCCGATTACTTTCATGTAACCTTCTAAGATATGAGCTCTTTCTTGCGCTTTTCTCAATTCGTATTCCGTACGACGAACAATCACTTCGTGACGATGTTCTACGAAATGATAAATCATGTCTTTCAAATTCAATTGCTCTGGTCTACCTTTTACCAACGCAATGTTATTTACACTGAAAGATGATTGTAATTGAGTAAATTTATATAGTTTATTTAAAACGACGTTAGGAACCGCATCCATTTTAAGGACATAAACGATACGCATACCTTTACGGTCAGATTCGTCACGAATCTCAGAAATACCATCTAATTTACCATCTTTTACCAACTCAGCAGTTTTTGCAATCATATCTGCCTTGTTAACTTGGTAAGGAATTTCTGTAGCGATAATACAATCGCGACCATGTACTTCTTCGAAATTAGTTTTTGCACGTAAAACAACACGTCCACGTCCAGTTTCGAAAGCTTGTTTTACACCATCATAGCCATAGATAGTACCTCCTGTTGGGAAGTCTGGCGCTTTGATGTATTGTGTTAATTCGTCAATTGTAATCTCACGATTGTCGATGTATGCAATTGTTCCGTCAATAACTTCTGTTAAGTTATGTGGCGCCATATTTGTTGCCATACCAACCGCAATACCAGATGCACCATTTACTAATAAGTTTGGAACACGAGTAGGTAATACAGTAGGTTCTTGGATAGTATCGTCAAAGTTTAGTTGAAAGTCAACTGTCTCTTTATCTAAATCAGCTAATAATTCGTCTGAAATTTTTTGAAGTCTTGCTTCAGTATAACGCATTGCAGCAGGTGGATCACCATCTACAGAACCGTAGTTACCTTGTCCGTCAACTAATAAGTAACGCAAAGACCAAGGTTGCGCCATACGTACCATTGTGTCGTAAACAGAACTGTCGCCGTGTGGGTGAAATTTACCTAAAACTTCCCCTACAATACGTGCCGACTTTTTGTAAGAACGATTAGAAAAAACACCTAATTCATACATTCCGAATAATACTCTACGGTGTACAGGTTTTAAGCCATCACGCACATCCGGAAGCGCACGAGATACGATTACCGACATCGAATAATCGATGTAAGCGGATTTCATTTCATCCTCAATGTTAATTGGGATTAGTCTTTCTCCTTCAGTCATATTGTTTTGTTATATAAGGTGGCTAATATACGAATTTTAAGCTAAAATAAGATTGATAAAAACAAGATATTTGATGTTTTATGAAAGTTTTAAGGAAACTTTTCTAATCCTTCTAAAAATAGCTTTGTTTTATCCTCGTAAATGATATTGTTGATAAGTTTTAATTGTTATTGTTTTAATTTTCTCTTGCTTAACAAAAAAATGTTTTTATATTTGCACTTCGAAAATTACAAAGTGTAGAACGGAACGCGGTTTACTATTAATTCAGCTTTTTTGTAATTTTCTATCAATTTGATTTTTGAATTAATAATAATAACTGTATATTTGCAACCCATTCGAGTAATGGATTAGAAACTTAGTAAAGATGAGTAAGAGAACATTTCAACCAAGTAACAGAAAAAAAAGAAACAAACACGGATTCCGTGAGCGTATGGCTTCTAAAAACGGGCGCAAAGTATTAGCTGCTCGTAGAAAGAAAGGAAGAAAAGCATTAACTGTTAGTGAAGTAAGAGCTAAAAGATAATCGCTACAATTCATAAAAAATAAGCTTGAAGGTCGTTCTTTCAAGCTTTTTTTTTACATTTGTTTTAAAGACTGTAGAAAAGTATGGAAGCTAAAAATGTAATTGAGTTAAGTCAATCATCTATATATCAAAGAAATCATTTAGTATTATCTGACGTTAATTTTACACTTAATGAAGGAGAATTTGTCTACCTTATTGGAAAAACAGGAAGTGGAAAAAGTAGTTTGTTGAAAGTGCTTTATGGTGATTTGCCGCTTCAATCGGGACAAGGTTCTGTGGTTGGAATGGATTTGAAATCATTGAAAACAAGTAAGATTCCTGATCTTAGAAGACATTTAGGAATTGTTTTCCAAGATTTCCAATTGTTAACAGATCGTACAGTTGAGCAAAATTTGACGTTCGTTTTGAAAGCAACAGGTTGGAAAGATAAGGCTACAATCGATAAACGTATTGATGAGGTTTTAGATTCGGTAGGGATGTTGTCAAAAAAGAAAATGATGCCTTTCCGTCTTTCTGGAGGAGAACAACAGCGTGTTTCTATAGCTCGTGCTTTATTAAATCATCCTGAATTAATTTTAGCAGATGAGCCTACAGGAAACCTAGATCCAGAAACGTCAAATGATATTATGGATTTATTGTTGTCGGTATCGAAAGAAAATAATTGTGCAGTTTTGATGGCTACACACGATTATGAAATTATTCGTCGCTATCCTGCGCGTAAAGTGCGTTGTGAAGACGGAAGATTATTTGAAGTTGCGGAAGCGATATCAGAATAAGATAAATTACACAATATAATTTTAAAGAAAGAGTTTACTTAGTTGTAGACTCTTTTTTTTGTTAAATAATTAACTAACTAATGTATCAAGGTAATAAACTTCATTTTATAAGTATGGATGTTCCATTTCCTCCCAATTATGGAGGTGTTATAGATGTTTTTTATAAATTGAAAGCATTTCATCAACTTGGGATTGAGATTCATTTACATCTGTTTGGGTTTAATGAAATAGAAAGCGATGTTTTAAGAAAATATGCTAAAGAAGTTTATTTTTATCCAATACATCAAAAGCCTAATTATATTTTTAAGAAATATCCTATTTCAGTAAGATCGAGGGATAGTCAATTATTGTATGAACGAATTAAATCGTTGAAAGCTCCTATTTTTTTTGAAAGTCTAAAAACAACATTTATTTTGAATAAATATACTCTTGAAGGTTATTCTAAATATTTGAGACTACATAATATTGAGCAAAATTATTTTTCCGGATTGGCTGAAAGCGAAAAGAATCTAGCGAAAAAAGCATTGTTTTATATTGAGGCAAAAAAATATATCCAATACGAAAATATTATCCACCAGTTTGATGAAGTTTTTACACTTTCTAAATTTGAACAAAATTATATTCAAGAAAAATATAATAAAGGAAAATTTGTACCTGTTTTTCATGGAAATGAAACTTTTCAATCATTAAGTGAAAAAGGAGAATTTGCTTTGTATCACGGAGATTTGAGAGCTTCGGACAATTGTAAAGTAGTCGATTTCTTGATAGAAGTTTTTAAAGAAATTGATTATCCTTTCGTTATTGCTTCAGGTTCTAGAGAGGATTGGGTAAAAGCAAAAATTAAAAATCATCCACATATACAATTTGTTAAATTGAAAGATTTTAATCATTTGAAAAAACTTTTCGCAAAAGCTCATCTTAATATTGCGTGGTCTTTTCAGGAATCTGGGACAAAGCTAAAAGTAATAAATGCATTATTCAATAGTCGTTTTTCGATAATTAATGAAAATGTAATAGATGATGAGAAAATTAGTGGACTTTGTGTTCAAGTTTTGAATAAATTAGAGTTGATAAAAGCTATTAATCATTTAAAAAATAAACCTTTTTTAGGGTCAGAAGAATATATTGATACGCTTGAATATGATTTGAATGATAAATTGAATGCCAAAATTATTTTGAAACAAATTTTTAATTAACTTTATGATTATGAACAGAAATCAATTTGCAGATATAATTTTACAACGATTAATTGATCAAAAGGAAGAAATAAGTCAACAATATAATAGTAGCAAAGATAAGATCGGTTATTTTTGGGTTGATGATCTATTACCAGAAGAATTAGTTTTGGAAATAAATCAAGTTTTTCCACAAGAAAAAGAAATGGTGTTGAAAAAAAGTTTGAAAGAAGATAAATATATTGCTGTTCAAATGGATCAATATCATCCTATTTTAGAAGAAATTATTTACGCTTTTCAAGATGAAAGAATCGTAAATTTGATTGCTGAGATTTGCGAAATAAAACAACCTATTCCAGATTCATCTTTGTATGCTGGAGGTTTGTCTATGATGGGAAATCGTCAATTTTTGCAGCCTCATTTGGATAATTCTCACGATGCGAAAAGAGAATTGTGGCGTGTGTTGAATTTATTGTATTATGTAACGCCAGACTGGAAAGAAGAATATGGTGGTAATTTAGAAATTTGGCCAAATGGATTGAAAAATGATCAAATTACGATTTTTAGTAAATTCAATCGATTAGCGGTAATGGCAACGCATAATGATTCTTTGCATTCGGTTTCTCCAATAAAGTTTGAAGGTTTTAGAAAATGTGTTTCAAATTATTATTTTTCTAAAGAACCTTTAAGAGAAACAGATTCTTTTCATGTGACTTCGTTTAGAGGTCGTCCAGAGCAAAAGGTTTTGGATCAAGTTTTGCAAGTTGATAATGCACTAAGAATGGGCGTTAGAAAAGTATTTAAAAAAGGAGTAGTGGAAAATCCGCATATTTATAAAAAATAAAAAAGTAGATTAANNTTAATCTACTTTTTTATTTTTTCAAAAATCTCCTTCAATTTCAATTCTTCATTTTCCCAACAAAGTTCGTTTGCAGCATTTGCAAGATTTTCTTGGTAACTTCTTTTTCCTTCGTCTAAGATTTCTTGTAGTTTTTCAGCCAAATGTTTTGGATAGTGGTTGTCAATCACTTTTCCAACTTTATACTCTTCGACTATTTTTTTTATTTCTGGTAAATTTGTTGCTAAAATTGGTACTCTAGCTTGAATAAAGTCAAATAATTTATTCGGTAGAGCGTAGCGATAGCTTAATCCTAAATCTTCTTCCATACTCATTCCTACATCAGCTAAAGGTGTTATAGTTTTTAAAGTTTTTGGGGGAATATTTCCTAAAAAATGAATGCGATTAGTTAAGTCTAAATCTTTTACCAATTGTTCGTATTCAGTTTTTTTAGGCCCTTCGCCAGCAATCCAAAATTGACAATTATCAATGTGTTTGAACGCTTCAATCATTCTGTCAATTCCTCGACTCATGTTAATTGCGCCTTGATACAATAATATTTTATCGTTTGTTGGATTTTCGGGTAAGCGAAAGAAAATTAAATCTTGTTTATCGTTAAGTTTTGTTCGGTTGGGAACATTTCTAATCACAGCCGGATTAGCACCATATTCCTTGCGAAACCAATTGGCATATCCATCACTTACGGTATAAAAATACTTGATTTTTGGAACAAGAGAACGTTCTAAAGTTTTCCAAACTTTTTTTGTTTTAGGACGATTGTGTAATGATGGCAATTCTGAATAAATTTCGTGACTATCAAAAACTAAAGGAATTTTTTTGATTTTACTTACCAAATAAAAAGGAAGTAAGCTATCTAAATCATTCGCTAGTAAAATAGTTTGTTTATCCGCTTTTTTAAGTAAAGTGAAAAATAATTTGTAATTGAATTCAGCATACTTTTTCATTGTTGATTGATTCTTTTGTTCCATCAAAAATGTCTTGTACGGTTTATTCAATTTCGGTCTACCGTTTATAGTCGCGCCAATCAATTCTACATCGTATCCAAATTTTAACAAAGAATGGCAAACTTTATCTAATCTTTGATCCGTTTCAATATTATTTAGTACAGCAGATAGGATTTTCAATTTTATGGTTTTTGAAGATTATTTTCCAGGTTTGAAGATGATATAATACGCCTGAACTAAAAATAAAATCGCATTTGGAATAAGGACTGGCCAAGCCTCGATCATAGCAGCATAAATTACAAAACATACACAACCAATTGCATTGATAATGCGGATAATTGTAATCTTCGAAAAAAAGAATGCTAGTACAATAAAGACTGAAGCAAGATAGCCAAAAATATCAGCTATACCAATGTTAGATAAAAAATCCATAAAACGATAAATAAGAATGATAAAGTATAGGCAAAATTATGAAAAATAAGTCGATAACTTTGTGTAAATTTGCACAATGATAGAAACTTTATCAAAGATAAAACACAAAGATTCGCCAAACTTCTTTTTACTTGCTGGTCCATGTGCCATCGAAAGTGAAGATATGGCTTTGAGAATTGCTGAAAAAGTAGTAACAATTACTGATAAATTAGAGATTCCTTATGTTTTTAAAGGATCTTTCAAAAAAGCAAATCGTTCTCGTATTGATAGTTTTACAGGGATTGGAGATGAAAAAGCATTGAAAATTATTCAAAAAGTTGGAGAAACTTTTGATGTTCCAACAACTACAGATATTCACGAACCTTTTCATGCAGAAATGGCGGCGGCTTATGTAGATGTGCTACAAATTCCTGCTTTCTTGGTTCGTCAAACCGATTTAGTGGTTGCAGCTGCACAAACTGGAAAACATGTTACGTTGAAAAAAGGTCAATTTCTTTCGCCAGAAGCAATGAAATTTCCTGTAGAAAAAGTAACAGATTCTGGTAATAATAATGTAGCAATTATCGAGCGTGGAACAATGTTAGGTTACGGAGATTTAGTGGTAGATTATCGTGGAATTCCTGTGATGCAAAATTATGCACCAGTTATTTTAGATATCACACATTCTTTACAACAACCAAATCAGGCTTCAGGTGTAACAGGAGGAAAGCCAGAATTAATCGAAACGATTGCTAAAGCTGGAATTGCTGTTGGTGCTGATGGTATTTTTATCGAAACGCATCCAGATCCTAAAAATGCAAAAAGTGACGGTGCAAACATGTTACAATTAGATTTGTTAGAAGACTTATTAACTAAATTAGTTAGAGTTCGTCAGGCAATTCTATAAAAATAATTTTTAAAGAAAATTTATTAAATAATACTTAGTCAAGTTGATTAAGTATTTTTAATTTTTTTAGATAATGGATAATTTAATTCAGAAATATAATATTCCAGGACCTCGTTACACAAGTTATCCAACTGTTCCGTTTTGGGACAATGATGATTTTACTAAACAAGGTTGGATTGAAACTTTTCAACGATCTTTCGATGAAAGTAATGTAGAAGAAGGAATATCAATTTATATTCATTTACCTTATTGCGAGTCGTTGTGTACGTTTTGTGCATGTAACAAACGTATTACGAAACAACATTCGGTAGAAGTTCCGTATATTGATACAGTTTTGAAAGAATGGAGATTATATGTGGATTTATTTTCATCTCGACCAAAAATTAAAGAAATTCATTTAGGAGGAGGAACACCAACGTTTTTTTCTCCAGAAAATTTGAAGAAATTAATTGATGGTATTTTTGAATATGCGGATGTAGCTGAAGGACACGAATTTAGTTTAGAAGGTCATCCAAATAACACAACAAGAGAACATTTACAGGCTTTATACGATTTAGGTTTTAGACGTATTTCGTATGGTGTACAAGATTATGATCTGAAAGTTCAGGAAGCGATCAATCGTGTTCAACCTTTCGAGAATGTGAAAAGAGCAACCGAAGAAGCGCGCGAAATTGGTTTTACATCGATTTCTCACGATTTGATTTTTGGTCTTCCACATCAAACAATGGAAGGAATGATGGAAACTATTAATTTGACAAAAGAATTAAATCCAGATCGTATTTCGTTTTACAGTTATGCGCATGTGCCGTGGATAAAAGGTGTTGGACAACGTGGTTTTCAGGACGATGATTTGCCTTCACCAGAATTGAAACGTGCATTATATGAAGAAGGAAAGAAAATGTTCGAGGAAATGAACTATTTCGAAGTTGGAATGGATCATTTTGCCTTAGAACAAGACTCGATGTATCAATCGATGAAAAACCATACATTACATCGTAATTTTATGGGATATTCTTCTTCGAAAACACAATTAATGGTTGGTTTAGGAGTTTCTTCTATCAGTGATTCTTGGTATAGTTTTGCACAAAACGAGAAGACAGTAGAAGAGTACGAAAAATCAATCAATAACGGAGAATTATCCGTTTTCAAAGGACATATATTATCAGAAGAAGATTTGATTATGCGTCGTCATATTCTAAATTTAATGTGTAATTTAGAAACTTCTTGGGCTGATGATAACATGAAATTTGATGATGTAGATCGTATCAAAACTATGTTACAAGATATGGTTGACGATAATTTGATTGAATTTGTAGAAAATGGTTTGATCGTAAAAGAAGAAGGACGTCCATACGTTCGAAATGTGTGTATGACATTCGATAAGAGAATGATAGATAACGAGCCAGAAACACGCATTTTCTCAATGACAATCTAATAAAATAGATAAATGTTTTAAACTTTATCAAAAAAAGTATATATTTGAATATCTCAAACAATGAAAGAAATAGAAATTCACGGTAAAAAATTTATTCCGTACATCGCTTTTGAAGAAATAGAACACGCCATCAAAAATATGGCAAACGAAGTTTACGAAGAATACAAAGACGAAAGACCGATTTTTGTTGGTGTATTAAACGGAGTTGTAATGTTCTTCAGCGATTTCTTAAAACAATATCAAGGAGAATGTGAGATTTCGTTCTTGAAATTAAAATCTTACGAAGGAACAGAATCAACAGGGAAAATTACTATTGAGATGGATATTCCGATGAATGTTGAAGGACGTCACGTAATTATTTTAGAAGATATTGTAGATACAGGTAATACGTTAGTAGAGTTGCACCGAATCTTGAAAGAGAAAAAGGTAAAATCATTAAAAGTAGCAACTTTATTATTTAAGCCAGATGCTTACAAAAAAGATTTAAAAGTAGATTTAGTAGGAATTTCTATTCCTGATAAATTTGTAGTAGGTTATGGATTAGATTTTGACGGATTAGGAAGAAATTTACCAGATATTTATCAAATAAAACATTAAAACAAAATGCTAAACATTGTATTGTTCGGACCTCCTGGCAGTGGTAAAGGAACACAAGCTAAATTTTTAGAAGAAAAGTACCAAACTCCTCAAATTTCTACTGGAGACTTATTTCGTTTCAACCTTAAAAATGAAACAGAATTAGGCGCTCTTGTGAAATCTTACATGGACAAGGGACAATTAGTTCCAGATGAGGTAACAACAAATATGTTGGTTGATCATTTAGATAACAATCCAAATGCGCAAGGATACATTTTTGATGGATATCCACGTACAACATCTCAAGCAGAAGCTTTAGATAAAATCTTAGCAGATAAATACGAAAGCGAAGTTTCGATTACATTAGCATTAGTTGTGGATGACGAAATTTTGGTTCAACGTTTATTAGAACGCGGAAAAACTTCTGGTCGTGCTGATGATGTGGACGAAAAAATTATCCGTGATCGTATTACAGAATATTACGAGAAAACTGCAATTGTAGCAGAACACTACAAAGCGCAAGGAAAATGGGTTGAGATTGATGGAGTAGGTTCTATTGAAGATATTACCGAAAAATTGAACGCAGCAATTAAAGAAGTTTTATAAGAACAACTTTTACATAATACTAAAAATGCTCCTTTTAATTAAAGGAGCATTTTTTTATTATTATCATTTCTGAATGTAGCTTTTTGTGAAATGAAGAACCGACATCAGAATGACTTTTCTATTTTCCTTCAACCAAGCCTTTACAAATGTTTTTTACAACAGCAGGACCTTCATAAATAAAACCTGTATAAACTTGTAACAAACTTGCACCAGCTTCCAGTTTTTCTTTAGCATCTTCGGCTGTATGAATTCCGCCAACTCCAATGATAGGAAATGCTTTGTTCGATTTTTCAGAAAGATAACGAATCACTTCTGTTGAACGATTTTTAAGTGGTTTTCCCGAAACTCCACCAGTTTCTTTTACAATTTCTGGATCAGATTTTAATCCTTCTCTTGAAATGGTTGTATTTGTAGCAATCACTCCAGCAATTTTAGATTCTAATACAATATCTATAATATCGTCCAATTGAGAATCTGTTAAATCTGGTGCGATTTTAAGTAAAATTGGTTTCGGTTTTTCGTTTTGATTATTGTATTGTTGCAAATAATTAAGAATGTACAATAAAGGTTCTTTTTCTTGTAAATCGCGTAATCCAGGTGTGTTTGGAGAACTTACATTGACTACAAAATAATCAACATAATCAAACAATGCATTGAAACATTTGATGTAATCGTCAACAGCATCTTCATTTGGTGTCAATTTGTTTTTACCAATATTTCCGCCAATAATATAGTTTTCACGATTTTTTAATTCTCTAATTTTCGAAACAGCAAAATCAACACCTTTGTTATTAAATCCCATTCGGTTGATAATCGCTTCATCTTCTACCAAACGAAACATACGCGGCGCATCATTCCCTGGTTGAGGTTTTGGTGTAACGGTTCCAATTTCGATAAAGCCAAATCCGAAGTGGTTCAATTCTTCAATATATTCAGCATTTTTATCAAAACCAGCAGCTAAACCAATTGGATTTTTGAATTTAATTCCAAAAACTTCTCGTTCTAAACTTGGATGATTGTATTGATAAAATTTATCTAATAATTTTCCAACTCCAGGAAATGCAGCATAATTTTTTAGATTTCGCGTAACGAAATGATGCGCATCTTCGGGTTGTAATTGAAATAAAATGTTTTTGAATTGTTTGTACATGCTACAAAATTAATCAATCCTATTCATTATAAAAATATGTTTTGATTACTTATTTTTTGTGATTGATTGTATTGTGCTAATTGGAGAAATTTCAACAGTTTTTTGACCTTTTCCAACTTAAAAATAGTAGAGACTATTGGTATTGATAAGGTAGATTTCTTTTTTCTCACCAGAATTGAAAGTTAAGGTTTGTCCATATTTTTCGAATTTTAAATCTCCATTTTTTATTCGTTTTGATAAAAAATTACCACCACCAATTCCAAAACCTAAAAAGAAACAAATCAGCATAACAAAAAAGAATTCAATTGAATTTTGATTAATTTTCTTAGTGAATTCTTCATTCGTGAGGTTATCAGTTTCTTTAATCTTATAATATTTCTTAATGAATTTTTTCTCTGGATGTTTCAATGAATACTGTTTAAAACTATAAAGTAGAAAAATAAGAAGAATAAAAAAGATTAGTAGGAAAGGATGTGCGGTAATTTCAGAAATTGGACTTATTAAGATATCCATAATGCTCGAAAATTTCAGAATATTAATATCCAATTGATAGTAAAAAATAGATTCTTTAATAATTCCCATGATGACTAAATAAATATAACCAAAAGGAAGTAATCGTTGTAAATGTTCGTTATTCATACTATTGAATCTATTTTTGGCGCGATTTTATTTCTTTGTTAATCATAGAAAGCCTTATGACCAAAGGCATCAAAGTAGTTGAAGTTCTGCAAGCAACGGCAATTAATGCATAATTTTTTGATTTTATTGCTGAATATACCAAGAAGATAGAAATCAAAAACATCAAACATCCAAAAGTAATTACCATTGTTTTGGTTTGTTTTTGCTTTTTCAGAAGTTAGTCATCAGTATATTCGGACAAATTTTTTTAGTATTCATGATAGTGTGTTAATTAATTGAATAAATATAAATAAAAATCTGAGTCATTATAAATTATTCATTCAAAATAGATAATACAAGATTTTAATAAACAAATTAGAAATTGTACTTTTGCAGACTAATTAAAAGAGAAAAATTATGCAATCAAATTTTGTTGACTACGTAAAAATAAATTGTAGAGCCGGACATGGAGGTGCGGGTTCAGCAAGTTTGCATCGCGAAAAATATATTGACAAAGGTGGACCAGATGGTGGAGATGGTGGACGTGGAGGAAATATCACGCTTCTTGGAAACTCAAATCTTTGGACCTTGTTAGAATTTCGATTCAAAAGACATTTCCGTGCGCAAAACGGTGGACGTGGAGGTAAATCTCGTTCTACTGGTGCTGACGGTGAAGATATTATTTTGGAAGTTCCGATCGGAACAATTGCCAAAGATGACGAAGGAAATATTATTGGCGAAGTAACAGAAAATGGGCAAGAATTAATTATTGCGCAAGGAGGAAAAGGGGGGCTAGGAAACTGGCATTTCCGTTCTGCAACGCGTCAAACGCCTCGTTATGCACAGCCAGGTTTGGATGGTGACGAGCGTCAAGTTACATTGGAGTTGAAAATTTTGGCAGATGTTGGTTTAGTTGGTTTTCCAAATGCAGGAAAATCTACTTTATTATCAGCTGTTTCGGCTGCTAAACCAAAAATTGCAGATTACGCATTTACAACGTTAACACCTAACTTGGGAATTGTAGAATACCGTAATCATCAGTCATTTATTATGGCAGATATTCCTGGAATTATCGAAGGTGCGGCAGAAGGAAAAGGTCTTGGACATCGTTTCTTGCGTCATATTGAGCGTAATTCTAACTTATTATTTTTAATTCCTGCCGATACAGAAGATTATAAAAAAGAATATGAAATTCTGTTGAATGAATTGAAAAAATTCAATCCTGAATTGTTAGATAAAGAACGAATTTTAGCTATTTCTAAGTCAGATATGTTAGATGATGAATTGGAAGCTGAGATTAAAGCACAATTACCAACTGATATTGATACGATATTTATTTCGTCTGTTTCTGGAAAAGGAATCACAGAATTGAAAGATTTATTGTGGAAAAAACTACACGAATAACTAATTATTAAAGATAAAGACAAATGTTTAGAAATTTTGGAGACATCATGGGAATGATGGGAAAAATCAATTCATTTAAAGATAAATTTTCTGATTTGAAAAATGAATTAGATGGAGAAATTTTTACAACGACTTCTAACGATGGAAAAGTAAAAATTACAATGTCTAAATTAGCAACAATAAAAGATATTGAACTTGCTGAAGGAATGGAAAAAGAAGAAATTGAAGATTTGTTAGTGATGACGTTAAACAAAGCGTTGGAACAAGTAAAAACAGAAGCAATTGACAGAGCGAAAAAAACAGCTCAAGAAAATTTACCAAACATTCCTGGAATGCCTTTCTAAGAAGAATTTGAAAAAATAAAACCCCCTGAAAATTAATTTTCAGGGGTTTTTGTTTGATAATTTGGTTCAATATTTTTATCATCTTTCTCATCCAAAGATTCAAGATATTCTGCTTTCAAACGTTCTTGTTCTTGGTAAATATCCCATAAACGCTCGGCTTGTGGATCATAATAATTTTCTTGATCCCATTTCGGAACTTCTTTTTGTGGACCAATATTTCTAAACAAATAAGCAAAAAATGCACCCGAAATAAATCCACTTAAATGTCCTTCCCAAGAAATAGAATTACTACTTGTATCTGTTTTTAATTGTGGTAAAATTTCTTGAGGAACCATTCCCCAAATCATTCCGCCGTATAATAAAATAATGATTAATGAAATCGCCATTAAACCGCGTTCTTTTCTAATAATTCCACTGAAAAATATGAACGAAGCCAATAAATAAACGATAGAACTTGCTCCGATATGGCAACTTACATTATCATCTAAAAAAGGAGGATTTCCAATCATCCAAAGAATAATTCCTGATAAAATCCAACCAAAAAAAATAACATAATAAGCTAATCTATCGTACATCAATAGTGCGATAAAGCTAAGAAATGCTAACGGAAAGGTATTACTGATAATGTGTTTCCAACCCGAATGAAATAAAGGTGAGAGCAGAATTCCTTTCAATCCTACGAAAGTTCTCGGAATAACGCCGTAACAACCGTTTAAATTGTATCCGTTTTGTTGGAACAAAAAGATAATCCACATTGGTATAAGCAGTAGCAGAGGAATTATAATAGTTTTCTTCGGAAAAGGATAACTCATAAAATTGGTTTTGAAAACATCATTCAATCTTTATTCCTTTCCAGAAAATCTGCCAATTTTGGTCAAATTAAGTTTAATAGCGTTTTATTAATTCTCTCGCAAGCAATTTCCAATCTGTCCATTTCACGCCTAATTGATGATTTTGAACAGCAATTTTATGTTGGTAATTCAAATGCTTAATCACTTCCTTATAAGCTTTTATCAAATTAAAATTCGGATCATAAATATGAGTTGCTTCAGAATTTGCACCATTAATTTCAAGTATGACAAAATTTCCGTTCTGAAAATCTTCTAAACTTTTTGCTTTCAAATCGATACGACCATAATAAAAACCATCAATTTTTTGTGCGATTTGATCTATAGTTTCTTCTAATTTAGACGTTTTTAGAGAAGATCCATCTAAAAAAGTTGTTCCTCGACTATGATTTCCTATTGGTTCAACCAATAATTTTTCATCTTTTTGAAGAACTGAATTTAGTTCGTTTTGTAAACGTTTAAACAAATAATCTTTTCGGTAAAAAGCTCTTAAATTTTGTTCGATTAATTCTTTCAAAGTTGATTTTCCATCACCCGTAAACGTCAAAAAATCTTTTGCTGTTATCGACAGTATTTTACCATTTTTTTCTTTTGGTAATCTAACATAGAAAACACCAAACTCAAAGTTTGATTGAATATATTCTTGTAAAATTAAATCTCGATTATTTTGCTCTAAATAATTTTTCCAATCAATTTCATTTCTGATTAATTCTACACCAATTCCACGTTCACCAAGATTTGGTTTTGCAATAAAGGGAAAATTAAACGGAATTTCTTGTGTTGTAAATTCATCAAAAAAAATGGTTTTTGGCTTATAATTTTTATCAATTTGATTGAGTAAATCAATTTTAGAATAATCAATAAATCCGCCCCATTTCATTGTAGGATTTGCCGAGCAAAAGTAAGCTGGAGCGCCTGTTTGAAAGATTTTATAAATGTACCAAGGTGTCAATGGCGCATAAAATAACCAGAATGGCCAAAATTCGTATCGTGTCCATTTTGTTATTTTCGGATTCATTTTTCTTGATTTTGAAAAGCAATTGTAGAAGATGCAATTCCAAAATTTTGTGGAATTTTAATCGTTGAAAAATGAGTTTCGATCGCAATTTTAATCAACGCAAAATGATGAATGCTATGATCAAAACAATACATTAATTCGCGATAATTTGTGGTATTAATTGTGAAATTCTCTCCGTAATAATTCTGTTTTAGCTGAATTGTTTTTTCTAAATCTAAACGTTCTATTTGTGATTTTAGATGATTCAGCGTATTCAAACTTTCAACAACCGAATTTTCTAAAGCACGATTTCGCTCTCTATCATCATAACAAATACAATTGTTTTTTTGCGCTTGTAAAAAGCACGAATAAAACTCGATAATATGACGAAAATGTTGACCAACAGAAGCACCAGAAATGATTTCTAATTCCTTTTGAAAAGACAGATCGTCAAATTGCAAAAGAATCGATTTCATTTCATCAAAGGAATGCGCTATAGTTTTCTGAATACTCATAATTCTTTGCAAAGATAAATTTTTACATTTGAACTAAATTGAAAAATGAGATGTGTATAATCAGTTTTTACAGAAATGAGGATGAATTTGTGTTGACGCACAACCGAGATGAGGAAATAAATCGTTCTTCTTCTAAAGAGATTGTGGAGCAAAAGCGTTTTGATAAAACTTATTTTTCGCCTGTAGATGAGCGCGCAAATGGAACTTGGATTTTTTATTCGGAACAATATGTTGCGTGTATTTTGAATGGAGGAATCGAAAAACCAATGCATTTCAAAGAAAAATACAGAGAAAGTAGAGGAATTATCTTATTAGATTTATTGAAATATAATTCTGTAAATGAGTTTATTAATTCGGAAAATTTGTCAGGAATCGCACCTTTTACAATTTTTGTTTTTGAAAGACTAACTAAAAATGCTTACCTTTTGTTTTGGAATGAAAATAAACTGAGCGTAAAAGATATTTCGCAAGAAAAAATTGTGACATGGTGTTCGTCGACATTGTACAGTCCTGAAAGAAGAAATGAAATTGATGAAATTTTTAATCAAAATAATGATTTAAAATCCGAAGAAATTTTAGAACTTCACGATGATTTGAAAATGAAAAAAGGTGATTTGTACGATTTTTTAGCAACGACATCTATCTCTCAAATTATTATGAATTCTTTAAGAATTGATATGAAATATTGTCAGCTATTTTGAAATTAATAGACAATAATTCGTTATTTTAAGGAATCATCAAATCATTTCGGACATAGGCATAATTTATGCTATAGTCTATCAGAATAATTATATTTGTTAAAGACAGCTTAAATAATAAAATGAACGATAATTTCTCACAACAAGTAAAAGACGTTATTTCTTATAGTAAGGAAGAAGCGTTGAGATTAGGCCACGACCAAATAGGAACGGAACACCTTCTGTTGGGGATTATTCGCGACGGTGAAGGGAAAGCCATTTCTGTCTTAGAAGCATTGAATGTCGATTTAGACGAAATGCGTCAAAAAATAGAAAACCTAAACCCAGCAAAAGAAACTCCAGGTAATAATATAAAAAATTTGAGTTTGACAAAACAAGCTGAAAGAGCGTTGAAAACAACATTCTTAGAAGCAAAATTGTTTAAAAGTCCGACTGTAAATACAATTCACTTATTATTGTGTATTCTTCGTAATGAAAACGATCCGATTACAAAATTGATGAATAAGTTGGATATTGATTACAATACAGTAAAGGAGGAATTCAAATTTCAATTTCAAGATGAGGAAATTCAATCTCCTCGTGCAGAAAATCCATCTTTTGATGGAGGTGATTCTGATAACGATTTTGAGCGTGCATCTACAAGTAAACCTACTTCGAAAAGTAAAACACCAGTTTTAGATAATTTCGGACGAGATTTGACAGCGATTGCGCAAGAAGGAAAATTAGATCCTGTAGTTGGACGCGAAAAAGAAATAGAACGTGTTTCGCAAATTCTTTCTCGTCGTAAAAAGAACAATCCATTGTTAATTGGAGAGCCAGGTGTTGGTAAATCTGCAATTGCAGAAGGTTTAGCGTTAAGAATTGTACAACGTAAAGTTTCGCGCGTATTGTTCAACAAACGTGTGGTAACATTAGATTTAGCATCATTAGTTGCTGGAACTAAATATCGTGGACAATTTGAAGAGCGTATGAAAGCAATCATGAATGAATTAGAGAAAAATGATGATATTATTCTTTTCATTGATGAGTTACATACAATTGTTGGAGCAGGAGGAGCTACGGGTTCTTTAGACGCTTCTAACATGTTCAAACCTGCTTTGGCGCGTGGTGAATTACAATGTATTGGAGCAACAACGTTGGACGAATATCGTCAATATATTGAAAAAGATGGTGCATTAGTTCGTCGTTTTCAAAATGTGATGGTTGAACCAACAACTCCAGAAGAAACATTACAGATTTTACATAATATCAAAGATAAGTATGAAGCGCATCATAATGTAAATTATACAGATGAAGCGTTGCAAGCTTGTGTAAATTTGACAACACGTTATATTACAGATCGTTTCTTGCCAGATAAAGCGATTGATGCTTTAGATGAAGCGGGTTCTCGCGTGCATATCAAGAATATAAAAGTTCCTCAAGAAATTTTAGATCTTGAAGCAAAATTAGAAGAAGTTCGCGAAGAGAAAACGAAAGTTGTAAAATCTCAAAAATACGAAGAAGCTGCTCGTTTACGTGATTCAGAGAAACAAATAGAAAGTGATTTGAAACGTGAGCAAGCAAAATGGGTACAAGAATCGAAAGAGAATCGTGAAACAGTTACAGAAGAAAATGTAGCGGAAGTTGTTTCGTTGATGTCTGGCGTTCCTGTACATCGTGTAGCTGAAAAAGAATTGAAAAAATTGGCTCAGATGAATGAGTTAATGAAAGGAAAAGTAATTGGTCAAGATGAAGCGGTAACGAAAGTTGTAAAAGCAATTCAACGTAATCGTGCAGGATTGAAAGATCCGAACAAACCAATTGGTTCATTCATTTTTTTAGGAACTACGGGTGTTGGTAAAACACAATTAGCGAAAGTTTTGGCGAAAGAAATCTTTGATTCGAATGATGCGTTAATTCGTATCGATATGTCAGAATACATGGAGAAATTTGCCGTTTCTCGCTTAGTTGGAGCACCTCCGGGCTACGTTGGTTACGAAGAAGGTGGACAATTGACAGAAGCAGTTCGTCGTAAACCATATGCGGTAATTTTGTTAGATGAGATTGAGAAAGCGCATCCAGATGTATTCAATATCTTGTTACAAATTTTGGATGATGGTCATGTAACAGATAGTTTAGGTCGTAAAGTTGATTTCCGTAATACGATTATCATTTTAACGTCTAACATTGGTACAAGACAATTGAAAGAGTTTGGAGATGGTGTTGGATTTGGAACTTCATCTAAGAAAGATTCTGCTGATGAACGCGCAAAATCAACAATTGAAACAGCTTTAAAACGTGCTTTCGCGCCAGAATTTTTGAATCGTATTGATGATATTATCTTCTTTAATTCATTAACAAAAGAAGATATCATGAAAATTATCGATATTGAATTGGCAAGTTTAATAGAGCGTTTAACAGCTTTAAATTATCATATTGAATTAACTGAGGAAGCGAAGAATTTTATCGCAGACAAAGGATTTGATAAAGATTATGGAGCTCGTCCGTTGAAACGTGCGATTCAGAAATACATCGAAGATCCGATGGCAGAAGAAATCATCAATGCTGTAATTAGTGAAGGAGATGAATTAATCCTTGATTTAAATGATGCAAAAGATGGTGTTAAAATTTCTGTAAAAGGAAAAACGAAAGAAGAAAAATCAGAATAATTTCTAAGTTTCTATAATAGAAAGGCTTGAACATTTTTGTTCAAGCCTTTTTTTATTTCGGTAACTTTTGCCGTACATTTGCGCTCAGCAAGCCACTTTGTCGCTTCATGTATGTGAAGAGGAAAGTCCGGGCTCCAAAGAGTAAGCATAGCGGGTAACGCCCGTCCGTCGAGAGGCGAGGACAAGTGCAACAGAAAGTATGTACAGTTCGGCTGTAGTGAAACCAGGTAAACTCTATGCGGAGCAATGCCATGTATACCAGCAGTTAAGAGCTACTCGTTCGTTGCTGGGGGGTAGGCAGATTGATGTTTTAGGTAACTAAAATACTAGATAAATGACAAAGCATCTTGATTTATTAAGATGACAGAACCCGGCTTATCGGCTTGCTTTTTTTCTATTTTTTGAAGTAAAGACTAAATAATTCTGATGTATTAGAACAATCATTTTTCTTCAAAATATTTCTACGATGTGTATCAATAGTATGTTTACTTAAGCCAATTGCATCAGCAATATCTTGACTTGTGTAGCCTTTGATCAGAAACTCGATAATCTCCGTTTCTTTTTTTGTAAGTTGTAAAGATGAATTTGTTTTTGAATTAAGAAGATTATTCAATCCATCTTTGATATTGTAAATATGCATGGTCGGTTTTCCACCAACCTTTATTTGTGTGATGTCAGTCGCTAAGCAAAAAACTCGATTTGGTAAAAAATTCTTACTTAATTCGTAAAAGAAATGTTGCAAATGAATTTGATGAATTTCGCCTTTTTTATCCATCACACGAAAATCATACGTAAATTTATAATTGATTCTTTCTTCTGGAACAATTTCCAAACTGAAATTTGCAATTCGTTGCTGAATATCAATTACATGTTGCAAATCATCTGGATGTACGATCTCTACGCATAATTCTGCAGTGTATTCGTTAGGTAGATAACCTAAAATATCCTCGCATTGAGGAGATACATATTCGAAAGTAGCAGAATTAGGACTGATAAAATACATGAAAGATTCGCCAAGCGCAAGGCTTCCTAAAGTTTGTAAATAATCATTAATCGATTGAAAACTCTCATCTTTTTCGTTAAAGGTTCTACTATCTGTATTTTCACTCCATAATTTTTTTACAATACTTGCATATTCAGTTATAGATTTTTGATTTGCTTTTTTCATATGCTTACAAGTAAAAGATTAATAAAATACCATTAAATGAGTATTTTTTGAATTAGCAATATAAACTAATTTTGCAAAATATCTATAGGATTAAAGCAGTTTTGCTTTTTTCAACCAACCTATTTATATTTAACCTATAAAAAAAGGAGCTAAATTTTTTAGCTCCTTTTTAATATTATAATGGAATTAAAGTAAAGATTTTACTTTCTCGATTACAGCAGTAGAATCGATTCCATATTTTTTCATTAAATCTGAAGGTGTTCCAGATTCACCAAATTTATCATTAACCGCAACAAAAGCTTGTTTTGTTGGTAATTTTTGTGCTAAAACTCTTGCAACAGATTCTCCTAAACCACCTAAAATATTGTGTTCTTCAGCTGTTACAATTTTTCCTGTTTTCTTTACAGAGTTTAAGATAATTTCTTCATCCAATGGTTTGATTGTATGAATATTGATTACCTCACAAGAAATTCCTTCTTTTTCTAACTCAGCAGCAGCAACCAAAGATTCCCAAACTAAATGACCTGTCGCAACAATTGTTACATCAGAACCTTCGTTCATTAAGATACCTTTACCAATTTCAAATTTTTGGTCAGCTGGTGTGAAAACTGGAACAGCAGGACGTCCGAAACGTAGGTAAACAGGACCTTCGTATTCAGCTGCAGCAATTGTAGCCGCTTTAGTTTGATTGTAATCACAAGGATTGATAACCACCATTCCTGGTAACATTTTCATCAAACCAATATCTTCTAATGTTTGGTGAGTAGCACCATCTTCTCCTAATGTTAAACCAGCGTGCGATGCAGCGATTTTTACATTTTTGTTAGAGTAAGCGATAGATTGACGAATTTGATCGTACACACGAGCTGTAGAAAACTCAGCGAACGTTCCTGTGAAAGGAATTTTACCTCCAATTGTCAAACCTGCAGCAATTCCCATCATGTTTGCTTCTGCAATACCAATTTGGAAAAAACGCTCTGGATTTTCTTTGATAAATTGATCCATTTTCAATGAACCAATCAAGTCAGCACACAATGCAACAACGTTAGGATTTGTTCTTCCTAACTCTGTCAATCCGTCTCCGAATCCACTACGTGTATCTTTTTTTTCTGTGTATGTTAAGTCTATCATTGTTTTTGTTTTTTGTATTCGTTTTTGTATTTTTCTACTTCTGTTTTTTCATCAAATTGATAAATAAAATCATTTGGCGAAACATTAATTTCTTCTTCCTCTTCAGCGCTCTTTTTGATCCATTTTTCTAAGGTTTCAACATTTTCTAACACAATATTTTGTCCAACTCGATAAATCAAGCCTTTCAAATTTAGTTCAGAATTGATAAACGGAACGGTGTTGATGTTAGAATTTGTATCGATACAAATTTCTGTACCATTGTCGTTGTCATTATCTTTTCTGAAAATATTATACACTTCACATTGTTTATTCAGAATTGTTTCTTTTTGACCAGTTTTGTTCGCAACATAACTATTTCCGATTGCGGAATTCGTTAAACTTGGATTATTAGTCGCTAAAAAAGAATTTCCTAATAAATCTTTTGTGCCTTCGAAATCTATTTTAAAAACCTTCGGATTTTCTTCTTCGCTGTAAACAGAATACATATTGTCGTTTACTTTTAATGAAGCGAAATTTCCCATCGGTGTTCGCGTAATCATTAAATGCGCTTTATAATCTTTGGTTGATAAAATATCCAGAAAATCTGAATAGAAATCACTTTTGATACGATATTGAATAACGTTTTCGAATTTATACGATTGCATTTGAGCAAAAGTTAAACTTGTAAAAAGCGTTAATATAAAACTGATTGATTTTTTCATTATCGATGTATTTTGATCAATATTAATCCAAAGAATTCAAGAAAGTAGTTAACTTATCTTTGTCCTCTTTTTTCAGTTTATCATATTTATTGTTGATTTCTAAAATACTTTTTCTCATTGCATCAATTGTTCCCGAAAGAGCAACACTTCCACTTTGATAAATGTATAAATCGCACACTTGTCCTGCGTAATTGTAAACCAAATTTCCTAAATCTTTATCTGTAAAAGTTGGAATTTTAGCTTTCAAGTTTTTGCAATGTTCTGGTGCAACTTTCATGAAATCTTGAACGTCTGGATTGTCGATTGCTAAATCGATTTTGCTAATATCTGTCGTTTTGTAAGTAGACGTGTACGGATCGTAATAATCTGCAAGATTATAAGACTCAGCAACAGCAGAATCTACTGCTACAGCCGCTTCATCATAATCTGTTGAAACTTCTGTTAATTTAAACTTTTTAGCATCATCGAAATACGTTTTGAAAAGGTTATTTAATTCTTTTACTTCGCTTTTGTTTGCTAACTTATTCTTTTTGAATTGTTTTACCAATTGATTTGTAGAACCTTGCGCAGTTGCCAAAGCTTTAGAACGCTCTATATCAGGATTTCCATCATAATCACTATCATTATAAATCAAGCTATAATTTAATGAAGCAACAGTTCCAAAAAGACTATTTACGTTATCACTTTCTGATGTTTGATAATTGTAATAATTAATAATAGGATCCTCGTAACGATTGTCTGGTGAATAAGCTACTGCTTCGGCTGCATAAGCCGTATCTACAGACGACATCATGTTATCGTATTCTTGTTTCTTTTTTGCCAATTCGTTAGTAAAACTTTCGATTTCTTTTTTCTCATCAAAAGTTACTTTTACGTTAGAATTTGCAATATTTTGAATCGTTAATCCATTAAAATCTCCTGCGTCATATCTAATTAAAAGCCCTTTCAATTTTGTTTGAGGAAACATAATCGCAACGTTATTAATTGCATTTTTTTCATCAACACATAATGTAGAAGATTTTGTTTCGAAATCTGTTTTAGATGTTAATTCGTATTCATTACACTTATATCCATTGATCGTTGTAGATGAATTTAGATTTTTAACTGAAATAAATTTCTCGAACAAGTTATCTGAATAAGGTTTTAAACTATCATCCGATATACCTTCGTAATAATAAGGGGCTTTTATCGATAATTGATTTTCTAATGAATTGGCATATACTTCGAAAAACTTGCTGTTGTTGATAAAGAAAGCATCTTTATTAAAGCTTCCTGAAGTATAAGGACCTCCTTCCGAAGTTCCTAAAACAGCGTCTTTAGAAATATAGGTTACAAAAAATAAATCTTTTTGACCATCTAAATAAGTCTGATATTCTTCTGGTAAATTGATTTTATACGATACTTTTTTGTCAAAAGAATATGTTTTTTCCTGCCCAAAGGCTGTTAAAGAACAAAGCGTAAGTATAGAATAAAATAACGTTTTCATAGTATTTTGATTGTGTTGAAATTATTAATAATCTGTCAATTCAGTTTCAGGATTTTGCTCTAATGCAGAAGCTAATTGCTCGTCGTTAGGCGCTTTTCCGTGCCAAGAGTGGCTTCCCATCATGTAATCAACTCCATTACCCATTTCTGTGTGTAATAAAATTGAAACTGGTTTTCCGTTTCCTGTTAATGTTTTAGCTTCTTCTAAAATAGCAATTACTTTTTCTAAGTTATTTCCATCTTTTTCTTCTAAAACAATCCATCCAAAAGCTTCTAATTTAGCTTTCAAATCTCCTAATGGTAAAACGTGGTCTGTATCACCATCAATTTGACGACCATTGTAGTCAATCGTTGCAATTACATTATCCACTTTTTTACCAGCAGCATACATAAAAGCTTCCCAGACTTGACCTTCTTGTAATTCACCGTCACCATGTAATGTGTAAACTAATTTATCGTCGTTGTTTAATTTTTTTGCTTGAGCAGCACCTAAAGCAACTGATAAACCTTGTCCTAAAGATCCAGAAGCGATACGAATTCCAGGTAAACCTTCGTGTGTTGTTGGGTGACCTTGTAAACGAGAATCTAATTTTCTGAATGTAGCTAATTCGCTAACAGGGAAGAATCCTGAACGAGCTAATGTGCTGTAGAAAACTGGTGAAATGTGACCGTTTGATAAGAAGAATAAATCTTCTCCTTTTCCGTCCATAGAGAAGTCTGTAGAGTAAGTCATGATTTTACCGTATAATGCAGCAAAATATTCTGCACAACCTAATGATCCACCTGGGTGTCCACTATTTACGGCATGTACCATTCTCAAAATATCTCTCCTTGTTTGTTGTACTTGTGTTTGAAGTTCTTGAAGTGTCATTGTTTGTTTATAAAAATTTGAACAAAAATAATTCTTTTTTGTAGGGCAAAAAAATCGTAGAACATAAATCACTACAATTGGGGAGAATAATCGGTAATAATAGCTAACCTACTTATGAGACTATAAAAACCAGCGCTGAAGTTTATAAAGAAGAAGCTTGAAGTTAGTTAATAAGAAGGCAAGAGTTTTACAACGTTTATTTATCTTTTTGTAATCTTCTAATTGTAAAGGGTACAGAGAGATGTTTTTTAATAAAAAAGACGAAGCAAAACTTCGTCTTTTTTATTTATTCTTCTTCCACATGCCATTCGCCACGATGAGGTATCAAAGCGTCACGGACTTGTATCATTTCAGATTCTACCACCACCAAATAAGCAACTGCATATTCTGGTTCAACCTCTACAAATTCAGAAAATGTACTTTGTAACTTTTCTTTTTCTGCATATTGTTTCAAGTGAATTGCATGATGTTTTGCAGTTGGTATAGCATCGGGACCATAAAAATCCCAGATTAATTTTAATTTCTTTTCCATTTTTAATTTAATTCTTTTTGACGATTAGAACTTACTAACCACAAACCGATAAAGGTTAATAAACCATTCAAAATGATTAATTCAACACCAATTTTGTAATCAGTAAAATTAATCACTAATTCGTTGATGATATACGTAAAAATAGGTGCTAAAATAGCAACTGTAATAATTGAATATTTTCTGTAAATGTTACGTTTCGTTAAAATTCCGAAAGCAAACAATCCTAATAAAGGTCCGTAAGTATAACCTGCAATTTCCATCACAAGATAAACAATTGATTTGTTGTTAATCATTTTGAAAACCATAATCAAGATAAAGAAAACTACCGTGAAAATTAAGTGAACACGAATACGAATCTTTTTCTTTTCTTTTTCTGATTTTTCTTTGTCTTCGTTGATGTTTAATAAATCGACGCAATATGAACTTGTAACCGCCGTTAAAGCTCCGTCGGCAGAAGGAAATAAAGCAGAAATTAATCCGATAATAAAAATTACAGAAATAATCATTGGGAAATGATGTCCTAACAGCGAAAGTGCTGGAAACATATCATCACCCATAATATTTTGTCCGCCTTGTTCCATAAAGAAACCATCAGCAGTATAAAAACCACCTTCACTCATTGCGTATAAATAAAGCAATCCACCCAAAAATAAGAACGCTAAATTCACAATCAATAATGTTCCAGCGAACGTCAACATATTCTTTTTTGAGTTTTGAAGATTATCAACAGAAATATTTTTTTGCATCATTTCTTGGTCAAGACCAGTCATCGCAATTGTGATAAACATTCCGCCCAAAATTGTTTTTAAGAAATAAGTTTTCGAATTTGGATCAAGATTAATGAAATGGGTATAGTTTTTGGCTTGCATCCTATCGTAAGCTTCACCAACAGATAAATTAAGATGCGAAAGGATAAACCAAATACAAGCAATCAAGCTAATGATCATAAATGATGTTTGCAAGGTGTCGGTTACGACAATTGTTTTTACTCCACCTTCGAACGTGTATAATAATATCATCAATAATAAGACAAATGTTGTTGCCCAAAATGGTACGCCTAAATTGTCTAATAAAAATATTTGTAACACATTTACAACTAAATATAAACGTGCTGTTGCGCCAATTCCACGAGAAATAATAAAGAAAACCGATCCCATTTTATGTGCTTCAACATTGAAACGTTTTCCTAAAAAGGTGTAAATTGAGGTTAGATTCATTCGGTAATAGAGTGGAAGTAATACCCCCGCGACGATAAAATAACCAAGAAAAAATCCGATAACCATCATATAATATTCGAATCCTCCATAAATATATTCGGAACCAGTTAATTTTCCGACCGTACCCGGAACCGAAATAAAAGTAACGCCACTAAGGCTTGTCCCAATCATTCCGAAAGCCACCAACCACCATTTACTTTTTTTGTTTCCGTTAAAAAAAGATTGATTGTCAGAATTTCGACTGGTGAAGTAAGAGATCACTAAAAGTCCTACAAAGTATACGATAACACAAAGTAGTAAAATTGTTGAGTTCATAATTTATTTAGTAAATAAGCCCAAATTTAATATTTTTGAGTGAATGATGATAGATTAATTTTCCGAAGATAAAATTGTAAATTTGTTGTCTATAATTTTTTGAACGAATGAATTACCCAAGCAAGGTTTTAGAGCGAGCTGTAGAAGAGATGTCAAATTTGCCAGGAATAGGAAAGAGAACAGCTTTGCGACTTGTTTTACATATGTTAAATCGTCCCAAATCTCAAACGACGGCTTTATCCGAAGCGCTTTCTCATTTGGTAGATGATGTTAAATATTGTCAACATTGTCATACAATTTCTGATGATGAGGTTTGTGATATTTGCAACAACTCATTGAGAGAAGAAACTATAATTTGTGTCGTGGAAGATGTGCGTGATGTGATGGCGATTGAAAACACAGGACAATTTAAAGGACAATATCACGTTTTAGGAGGAAAGATTTCTCCAATGGAAGGCATTGGACCTGGTCAATTGAATATTCAAACTTTGGTAGATCGTGTTCAAAATGAAAATGTAAAGGAAATAATCTTTGCTTTAAGTTCTACAATGGAAGGAGATACAACTGTTTTTTACTTGTATCGACAATTAAAGAATGCCGAAATTATTTTTTCGACCATTGCACGAGGTCTTGGTGTAGGAGATGAGTTAGAATATGCAGACGAAGCGACGTTGGTTCGTTCTATACAACATCGAATCCCATATTCAGAAAATAAATTTTAAAATGAAATTATCGATAATTATTGTTAGTTATAATGCGCCAAAACATTTAGAGCTTTGTCTTGATTCGTGTCAGGAAGCTTTAAAAAATGTAGATGGCGAAATAATTGTAATTGATAATGATTCATCGGAAATTGATTTTATATTCCTAAAAAAAACTTTTCCTACTGTAAATTTTTTACTTCAGAATGAAAATCTTGGTTTTGCAAAAGCGAATAATATTGGGGTTGAGAATGCTTTGGGAGAATATATTCTGATTCTTAATCCAGATACAATTATTCCAGAGAATTTATTCGAATCTTTGATTGAATTTCATCAGTCAAAAGAAAAAATAGGTTTTGTGGGAGTACGAATGATAGATACAAACGGAAATTTTCATCCAGAATCAAAACGTAATATTCCGACAGCTAAAAATTCATTTTCTAAGTTGTATAGTCGATTTAATCATTCAAAGAAAAATAATTATTACAAATTAGAAGTTGATGAATTTGAAATTGCTCCTTGCGAAATTTTAGTTGGTGCTTTTATGTTCACCACGAAGAAAATCTATCAGGAAATTGGAGGATTTGATCCACGTTATTTTATGTATGGAGAAGATATAGATTTGTCTTTTAGTGCAGAATTGGCTGGTTATAAAAATTATTATAAAGGAGATATAACGGTTTTACATTACAAGGGAGAAAGTACGAAAAAAGATAAAAAATATTATAAACATTTTTTTGAAGCCATGATGATTTTCTTAGCAAAATATTATCAAAAAAATTGGTTGCATTATCAACTTTTACGTTCGGGAATTTTGATTAAATATTTAATTCAATTATTTAAATTTTCTTTACATTCACCTAATAATACGTCTAAAATAGAAGTAAATGCAGAAGAATTATTTTGGATAAATATAAATACGGATTTAAAATCTTTATCAAATAATGAAATTGTAATTGATACAGTTTTTTTTACTTATCAAGAGATATTATCAATCATTTCTGAAAACAACTCTTCTTCACGTTCATTTTATATTCGCCCTAAAAATAAAAATTATGTAATAGGCGATGATAAGCAGATTATAAATCTATAAAAACAAAAAAAGCTGAATCTTAATGACCAGCTTTTACAGTATCTTTTTTCTCAACTTTCGGAGTTTCTGCCGTTTTTGTAGAATCTTTCACTTCTTCGTGTTTTTCTTCAACAGCTTCCTCATGTTTTTCGTGACCTTCGTGAGCAGCTTCAGATTTGTGGTGCATTTCTTCTGCAGTAGCTGGTTCGTGAACAACTGGAAGAACTCCGTGATTTACACTTGCTTTAGAGTTACAAGAAGTAGCGAATGCTGCAACAGCTACTAAAAGAATTAATTTTTTCATGTCTTACAAATTTATTGTATGGGTATATTATTATAATTGTTTTGACAAAATTAGTTAAAAACATTGAGTTCAACTAACTGATTTATTTCAATTGTGCAATTTTCTGAATTCCACCTTTTGTTTTATCTCCAACCTTTACATTAATCTCAGTATCAAGTGGTAAAAAGATATCAACACGCGATCCGAACTTGATGAAGCCATATTCTTTACCAGCAACAGCGTCGTCATTCTCTTTACTGTAACAAACAATTCTTCGTGCAACTGCACCTGCAATTTGTCTGAAAAGAACTTTTGTATGATCTGCATTTTCTACAACAACAGTTGTTCTTTCATTCAATTCTGATGATTTTGGATGAAACGCAACCAAAAATTTTCCTGGATGATATTTCGAATAAATCACTTTTCCATTCACGGGATAACGCGTTACATGTACGTTAAGAGGCGTCATGAAAATTGATAATTGAATACATTTTTGATTCAAAAATTCACTTTCAAATACTTCTTCTAATACAACAACTTTTCCATCAACTGGTGCGATAACGCAGTTTTCTGACGAATCTGATTCACGAATTGGGTTTCTGAAAAACCAAACGATAAATCCGTAAAGTATCCATAATGGTAAGGCAAAGTAAAAACCATATACAGGAAAAAAGTAATGTAATACTCCTGTAGCGATTGCAAATAAAATTAAGCAACCTATCAAAATTGCTGTTCCTTCTCTGTGAAGTTTCATAAAGTATATACTAATAAATAATATAAATAAACAAATGGTATGACAAATATAAAACTATCTAATCGATCTAAAAAACCGCCATGTCCTGGAATAAGGTTAGAGCTGTCTTTTACATTAAAAAATCGTTTTAATTTAGATTCTGTCAAATCTCCCAATGGACCTAATGCTGCAACGATCAAACCAATAATCATCCAGTTTCCGTGCAAGTTCTCTCCAAAATATTTCTGAATTAAGAATCCAGCGATAATGGTGAAAATAATTCCTCCAAAAAAACCTTCCCACGTTTTTGCTCCCGAAATTTTAGGTGCTAATTTATGTTTTCCAATTAAGTTTCCTGTTAAATATGCAAATGTATCACTGCTCCAAAGTAATAAGAAAACGAAAAACACTTCGTAATGCATCACTTTTTCACCTAAATTATAATCAAAACTAGGTAAAGTTAATGCTAAGGCAAATGGTGCGATAACGTATGTTAAACCTAAAGTAGCTTTTCCAAAATCGTTCAATAATTCATTGGTTGATTTGAAAATAATATAAATACTAAAAACAAATAAAACTGGAATGATGAAGTACAAACTTTTTAAATGAAAATAGTAATGATTTGAAGTTTCGAAAGCTTCTAAAAATTCTTTTCCATAATATCCAAAAACAACTAAGGCAGCTAAAAGTGCTCCTAATTGATAAAGTTTATTGGTAAGATTAGTGATTTTAAAAAACTCGTACAAACAAAAAAGTCCAAAAACCATCATCAAAACAATCAAACCTTTTGGATTTATCGTTGTCCCGAAAAATATAATAAGTGCGTAAATAAGTCCAGAGAAAGCTCTAATTGCTAAATTTTTCATAGCTAATCTTCAACCAATAACAAATAAATATTCTTCGCGTTGTCTACGTTGGGAAATTTGTGCATATTTTTTCCTCGAATCGAAGTTATTTTAGATGGAAGGTTGTCTTTTTTTAATGTTCGTAATTTCTGTAATGCCACACTCACATTTTCCACTAATTGTGACGGGCGTGCATAGATAATAAAATTTGACGGAAAATCAGCAATATTTCTACCATAAGTTTGATGCGCCGATAACATAATACTTCCATCAAAAGCAATCAGAAATTCGCAACTAAGAAAACTAAGCGTATAACGAGAATCGCATGGATTTTCGACAAAAGGAATATTGACTGAATTAAGAACCTGTTGTAAATTTGGATCAGGACAAATTAATTCGGTTACATTTTCGTAATTGACAATCTCTTTAAGGTTTTTAGAAGCCTCCTCTATATTATCACAAAATAAAAAATGTCCACCACCTACATTAAAGTTTGTAGCAAATACTTCATCCATAGAAATCTTTTGGTCAGCATAATTCGGATGAAATAAATCAATGTGATTATCATCTGAATTCTCTGCTGATTTTTCAGTAGCTTTTTTAAGTAGGTTTTTAATTGCTTTCCACATGAAAACTCATGATTTTATATGAAATTAATCAATTACAGCCTAAAGGTAATAATTTTTAACAATATAATAAGAAGTAAAAAAAAAATCGTCCAAATAGGACGATTTTTTCTATTATTTTGAATGAATTTGATTAAATATCATTTCCAGATTCTGGTTGAACAACTTGCTCTGAACCAGCTTCTATAGCTTCTTCTTGTTTTTCTTCGATTTGATCTAATTCGTTTACAAATTTTCTTGGTCCGAAAATTTCTTCCAAATCTTCTCTAAAGATCACCTCTTTCTCAATTAATTTTTGAGCTAAAACATCTAATTGATCGCGATGTTCACGTAAAATATCTTTTGCTCTATCATATTGAGCTTCGATCATTGTTTTTACCTCTTTATCAATTACCTGAGCAGTTTGTTCTGAATAAGGCTTGCTGAAACCATACTCATTTTGTCCAGATGAATCGTAATAAGAAACATTACCAACTTCTTTGTTCAATCCGTAAATACTAACCATTGCAGAAGCTTGTTTTGTAACTTTTTCCAAATCACTTAATGCACCAGTAGAAATATTATTGAAAACAACTTCCTCAGCAGCACGACCACCCATTGTCATACACATTTCGTCTAACAATTGTTCTGTCGTTGTAATTTGTCTTTCTTCTGGCAAATACCAAGCGGCACCTAACGAACGTCCACGAGGAACTATAGTTACTTTAACCAATGGAGCAGCGTGTTCTGTTAACCAACCAATTGTAGCGTGACCAGCTTCATGATAAGCGATACGTTTTTTCTCAGAAGGTTTAATCACTTTACTTTTCTTCTCTAATCCACCAATAATACGGTCAACAGCGTCTAAAAAGTCTTGTTTTTCTACAACGTCTTTGTTTTTACGAGCAGCAACTAAAGCTGCTTCGTTACAAACATTGAATATATCTGCACCAGAGAAACCTGGAGTTTGTTTTGCTAAAAATTCGATTTCAACATCTTCACCTAATTTTAATGGACGTAAGTGAACTGCGAAGATTTCTTTACGTTCGTTTAATTCAGGTAAATCAACGTGAATAATACGGTCAAAACGACCTGGACGCATCAATGCTTTATCCAATACATCAGCACGGTTTGTTGCAGCAATCACAATTACGTTAGATTCTGTTCCGAAACCATCCATCTCTGTTAATAATTGATTTAATGTATTTTCGCGTTCATCATTAGAGCCTGTAAAGTTTGATTTTCCACGTGCGCGACCAATTGCATCAATCTCATCAATAAAGATAATTGAAGGAGATTTTTCTTTTGCATTTTTGAATAAGTCACGTACACGAGATGCACCAACCCCCACAAACATTTCTACGAAATCTGATCCTGATAATGAGAAGAAAGGAACTTTTGCTTCTCCAGCAACAGCTTTTGCTAATAAGGTTTTACCTGTACCTGGAGGTCCTACTAATAAGGCTCCTTTTGGGATACGTCCACCTAATTTTGTAAATTTTTCTGGATGTTTCAAGAATTCAACGATTTCTTCGATTTCTTCTTTTGCACCTTCTAAACCTGCAACATCTTTGAAAGTTGTTTTGATATGATCATCACCTTCAAATAATTTCGCTTTCGATTTTCCGACAGAGAAAATTCCTCCGCCACCTCCAGCAGATCCGCCTCCGCCCATTCGTCTAAATAGTAAGAAGTAGATTAATCCGAAGAAAATTAATGAAATAAAAAGATTCATAAACAAACTTCCAAAACCATTTGATATTTGTGTGTTAAGAACGGCAGTTTTATTTGGACTCTTTTCTACGTTAGCATAAAAATCTTTTTCAAAATTTCCTGCATCAGCAACATTGAAAATAAAGTTTGGAGTACCTGTAGCAAAAGGATTTAAAGTTTCGTTTGATTTTTTAAACTTTTTAAATTCTTCAGTATTCAGAGCTGCGTCCGTTAAATATACACTTACACGTCCTGATTCTTTTTCTAGATTGGCTTCTTTTACGTAACCTTTTTCTACATAAGAAAGGAAAGTCGTACGGTCTATATTTTTAGTAGTTCCGCCGGCACCTCCAATGTTATCAGAAAATAATAGAAAGGCAATCAGCAATAATCCAATAATGGCATATATCCATGTAGGATTAAACCCCGAAGGTTTAAAATTATTTTTTTTCAATTTTTTTTGGTTTCAGTTATGATTAATATTCCATTTCGATACGCGTCTCTACAGCATCACCCCAAAGACTTTCGATATCGTAATATTCTCTGTATTCTTTTTGGAAAATATGGACAATAACATTTGTGTAGTCCAACAAAACCCATTGATTGTTTTGTGTTCCTTCTACATGAAAAGGTCTTTCTGACATTTCTGTTTTTACAGTTCTTTCAATCGAACCTGCTAAAGCACTAACTTGTGTATTCGAGTTTCCGGTACAAATAACGAAGTATTGACAAAATGCATTTTCAATTTCGCGTAAATCTAGAATTGTAATTTCTTCTCCTTTAACATTTGTAATTCCGTCAACAATGCTATCTAGCAAGTCTTTTGTATATTGAGTATCTATCATCTTTTATTTTGTAATTCGCAAATTTAGTGAATCCTTATTAAAGTTTAAACTTTTTAAAATAACTTTAACCACTCTATAAAAATAGTAAAAAAAATGTATTTAATTAGTTTTGATTCTTTGCCTAATACGAATGAGTTCTTGGTGGATTTGTCCAAAAAAGATGCCAATAGTTGGACTGTCATACATGCTAAAAATCAAACAAAAGGAAAAGGTTACGCAGGAAATGAGTGGAAAGTTGTCGCTGGAGAAAATTTAACCTTTAGTTTTTTGCTGAAAACGGATTATAGTTTTCAAGAATTAATTTATTTTAATGAATGGATTTCGAATGTTATTTGTCTATTTTTAAAACAATTTCATCCAAAATCTAACGTAAAATGGCCAAATGATATCATTTTAAATGATAAAAAGGTTTGTGGAATATTAATCGAAAATCATCGTTCCAATGGAATTATGAATTCTGTAATCGGAATAGGAATTAATGTCAATCAAGCTGATTTTAATCACTTACCAAAAGCAACATCTATTCGAAAAGTAACTGACAAAGAATATGACATCGAGGAAATTTTGGCAGATTTAATACATTATTTCGAAAATGAATATTCAATTTTAGAAGAGAAAAATTTTGAACAAATTCATCAAACTTATTTAGATAATCTGTTTAGAAAAGATGAAATTTCGCATTTTAGATTGGATGGAGTAGAAGTGGACGGAATTATTAGAGATGTAAATGAAGCGGGAAATTTACTGATAGAAATCAATCAAGAATTGAGAGAATTTAAGCACAAAGAAATCGAACTTCTTTTTTAATCCTATAGAAAAGGCTATTTTTGTTTAATGGAAGAATTTGTAGTTTTAGTTGATCAGGACGATCAAAAATTAGGATTGATGGAGAAACAACAGGCTCATGTAGCTGGTTTGTTGCATCGTGCATTTTCTGTTTTTGTATTCAATTCCAAAGGAGAATTAATGATTCAGCAACGAGCTGCGAGCAAATACCATTCGCCAACGTTGTGGACGAATACATGTTGTAGTCATCCGCGCGATAACGAAACTTACGAACAAGCGGCGCACAGACGTTTGGAAGAAGAAATGGGATTTGATTGCGAATTAGAATATAAATTTAATTTCATTTACAAAGCGCATTTAGAAAATGATTTGATCGAGCATGAATTAGACCATGTTTTTATCGGAACATTTGATGATGAACCAAAGCTAAATCCTGATGAAGTGATGGCCTATCGTTGGGTAGAATTGGATGATTTGAAAAAAGATATGGAAAAAAATCCTCAGAATTATACAGCTTGGTTCAAAATAATTTTTGAACATTACGTTTCGTATATCGAAGAATAAAAATTTATACAGATGAAAGTTACTGTCAACAGAAAAGCACATTTTAATGCTGCGCACCGATTGTTTAACAAGAATTGGAGCGACGAACAAAATTTTGAAGTTTTCGGAAAATGTTCTTATCCAAACTATCACGGGCATAATTACGAAATTATTGTGGCGGTGAAAGGCGAAGTTGATCCAGAAACTGGTTTTGTGATGAATTTGGACGAATTACGAAAAATTATTGCGATTGAAGTTGAAGATTATTTGGATCATAAAAATCTGAATGTTGATATTGAAGAATTTAAAACTATCAATCCAACTGCCGAAAATATTGTGATTTTGATTTGGAATAAAATTAGAGCAAAATTAGCGACCGATTTAGAATTGAAAGTAACCTTATACGAAACTCCACGTAATTTTGTAGAATACGCAGGCGAATGAAATTAGGCGATCACATTCCAACCTTTTCGTTGGAGGATAACAAAGGAAATTGGTTTAATTCGGACGAATTTTTATACAAAAAATATTTTGTTTTATTCTTTTATCCGATGGATTTTACGCCAATGTGTACAAAAGAAGTATGTCAATTTCGTGATGTAAATGCAGATTTCAATGCTTTAGACGCTGTGATTGTCGGAATAAATGGACAATCAACTTCTTCTCACGAGAAGTTTTATACAAAACATCAATTAAACTTTCCGTTGCTTTCTGATAAAGGAGCAAAGTTGTCGAAGTTGTTGGGAATCAAAAAGAAATTTGGCTTAATCACACCGCGAGAAACTTTTGTATTCAATAAACAAGGAAAATTAATTAAACACATTGTTTCAAATGTAGCCGAAACGCACATTGAAGAAGCAATGCAAGCAATAAAAAAAGACCAAGGAAATTAGTTTTCTTGGTCTTTTTGTTTGTATAACATTTTTCTTATGACAACTCGATAAATAAAAAAGATAACCGTTCCAATTGCCGAATAAACCAACATTGTTTGCACATCGCTTTTATCGAACAAATATTTTAGTCCAAATAACACGAAAAAGAAAATGATACTATAAATGATATTTTGTTTCATGTGGTAAAAGTAGGAATTAATTTATTTGTTATAAAGATTCTATGAATCATTCTGAATTTGTTTCAGAGTTTCATTTTAAAACTTCACCTCACCAACCTTAATTAATTTCTTAGAAGTTGCCAATTGATTTGGATTTGTTCCTGGTTCGTCTTGCGGAACTTTTTTTCCTTTTTTACGATAGAAATCTATCCAAAAATCATCAATAATTCCAGTTTCTTTGTTTTTGAAATTCATGGGAATCAATTCAAAAATAGTATCATCACGAAAAGCTCTTTCCACAAAATCTGAACAATATAATTCGTCATCATTCAAAATGTATAACCAATTATAAGGTTTTCCGAGCATTGTTTTAGCTTTTTCAATAGCATGAGGAATTGTATATTGATATTCATTTTTGAGACGATAAATGACAATTTTATTATTCTTTTCGGTTTGAGAAATGTAAAAATGATGAATTTCCTCTCGTTGCGATCCGCCCATTGGAGCAGCATGTAGAACAAAAATAGAATCATCAGTTTTTTCGATTAAACCAACATGATCAAAATTGGTTTCGTCATTTATTTTTGTCACTCTATTTATCGCGCCCGAAAGTTCTTCTGTTTGCGCACCAACAAAAATCAAATCTCCATTTTGGATATTTTGTAATGAAATTGAATGTTTTTCTTTTAATATTTTTGCTTTTGTACAACTATTCATTGTCAATGTAAATAGAAGTAAAAAGATAGGAAATAAAACGAATATTTTTTTCATTCGGAATGAATTATTACTTTTAATCTACGAATTAACCAAAAAGATGGATTTTAAAAAAATTTTGACCATATCAATTGTCGTTTTATTGATTTTAGTTGGTGCTGCAATTATTATTGGAAGCAACAAAGATCGACGCGTTTTCTTTATTGAGAGCTTTAATAAACCAATTGAAAATGTTATTAATTCTCGTTTGGATACAGATTATTCGTACGAAATTGTAAAAGTAAAAGGTAAAACAAACGATACCATTTTGATTATTCCTTGCGAAGGTTGTCAACCATTGAAATTATCAGGAAAAATAAACGAAAAGTTTATGAACAAATTTGGTAAAGGAAAATCGGTTATGCGTTTCGAGCCGTATAAAGCGACGGAAGGGAATTTAAAAATTATTCATAAAATTAGATAATCTTCTATTAAAGAAATTTTCCTAACAATTAATTCCTTATTTTTGGGAGAATTATAAACTTATCAAAGCAAACAAACAATGAAAGTAACTGCATTAAACCAAAAGCACAAAGATTTAGGTGCGAAAATGGTTCCTTTTGCTGGATATGAAATGCCAGTGCAATACGCAGGTGTTAACCAAGAACATTTTGCTGTTCGAGAAAAAGTTGGCGTTTTTGATGTTTCTCACATGGGACAATTTTTTGTAAAAGGAGAAAAAGCAACAGACTTATTACAACACTTATTGACGAATGATGTAACGAAAGTTACTATTGGTCAAGCTCAATATAATGCAATGCCAAACGAAAAAGGAGGAATTGTAGATGATTTAATCATTTATAAAATCTCTGATGATGAGTGGATGGCAGTTGTAAATGCATCTAACATCGATAAAGATTGGGAATGGATGAACAAACACAATACGTTTGGTGCAGAATTAACAAACAAATCTGATGAGATGTCTTTGTTAGCAATCCAAGGACCAAAAGCAATTGAAGCGATGCAAGCATTGACAGATGTTAATTTAGCTGAAATTCCGTTCTATCATTTCGCAATTGGTACGTTTGCAGGTATGGAAAATGTGATTATTTCTGCAACTGGTTATACTGGTTCAGGAGGTTTCGAGATTTATTTCGCGAATGAGCAAGCAAACGAAATGTGGGACAAAGTAATGGAAGCTGGAAAATCTTTCGATATTGAGCCTTGCGGTTTAGCTTCTCGTGATACGTTGCGTTTAGAGAAAGGTTACTGTTTATACGGAAATGATATCAACGATGACACAACTCCATTAGAAGCTGGTCTTGCTTGGGTAACGAAATTGGATACAAACTTTATTTCTTCTGATATTTTGAAAGCTCAAAAAGAAGCTGGAGTTGAGAAGAAATTAGTTGGTTTCAAAATGATCGAAAGAGGAATTCCTCGCCACGATTATAAAGTTGTAGATGACAACGAGAATACAATCGGTATTGTGACTTCAGGAACGCAGTCTCCAATGTTGAAACAAGGAATTGGTTTAGCATATGTTCATACAGATTTTGCTAAAGTTGGAACAACAATTAGAATTCAAATTCGTGATAAAAATGTATTAGCAGAAGTTGTAAAAACTCCTTTTGTTTAAAACAATATAAAGTCAAAATACAAAAAAGCTTTCGAGGATTTCGAAAGCTTTTTTTATGAATTCATATTAATTGATACATTTATTGATGTCTTTTTTAGATAAAATTAATAAAATAGATTATTAACTACGAATATTATAAAATTGTTAATATTTCTTAAAAAAAACATAACTTAGATTTGCTTAAATATGATATATGTTATATTTTTGAGATAATAATATTACTGATCAGTAATACAATTAACACTAATTATGATTTTAAGACCTCTATTAGAGGTCTTTTTTATTTTTTAAAACTTTTGAGAATCAGCACTTGGTCCATAACTCGAAGGTAAATCTATTCCAAGTAAGCGATAAAAAACTCCCAATTGAGCGCGGTGATGTGTAATTTGATTTAAAGCATGACGAATTGCTTCATATTTTGTAAAATCTGCAAAAACAGTTTCTCCTTCTGTAACTTGCCATCTTTTTGATAAATGATCTTCGTTCACATTCTCTAACGCCGCTTTTCCTAATTCATAATCATCATCCAATTTTTGTTGTAAATCTTCAATAGAGGTAAATTTTGTCGGTTTGTAATCCCCTGCTGCAAAATCTAATTTATCAGTTGTTAAGATCAAAGCTGGCCAAGCAAATATTTCAACCACATGATTTGTTAAAGTTGTAATATCCATACTTTTTTCATGAGGTTTGTATGTCGTTTTATCCTCAGGAAATCTTGCAATAAATTCTTTGGTAATTTGATACTCGTTTTGCAATTCTTTTGCTAATAATTCTACTATTTTCATGTTGTTTTGATTTGTAGTTAAAAGGTACAAATTTTTGAAATAATTCATAAAAAAACTGCTTTACAATTTAGTAAAACAGTTTATATTTTTAGATATCGTCTGTGTATAAATCAATAATTGGACGAGGCTTTTTTCGCTTGATTTGAGTTAGCCAATAGACAAAAATTCCTATTCCATTTCCAAAAATAATAATCGTAATCCAGACCAAACGATCATCACTTTTTATCAAATTTGGATTCTTTAAAGCATGCACAATAAAGTAAACAAAAGAAATCACACCAGTGAAAAAACTCATCAATACCAAAAAGATAAAAATGATAAGATTTCCTAATAAGGCACTCAATAGTGATTTAGAACTTCCTAAATGTCCTAGCTGCGCATCGAGCGTGCTAAACATCGAATAAAAAATTCCAAAATAACTTAACAAGCCAAGTATAAATAAAGTGATAGGAACAATTGCCAAAGTAGCTTGTAACTTTGGATTGTTCAAAAGAGACGTTAAATCTCTGTCAATTAGTAGATTTTTCATCATTCGAAAAATAATCTTTTATTTTTTTTGCTTTAGATTTTCCTATACAATCGGTTAATTCTAACAAAGATGCATTTTTTATTCGTTCGACCGATTTAAATTTTGTTAATAATTCTTTAATTGTTTGCGGACCGACACCTTCTATTTCTTCCAAAACCGAATTATAAGCGTTTTTACTTCGACGATTTCGGTGACGCGTAATTCCAAATCGATGCGATTCATCTCGCACATGTTGAAGCACTTTTAAGGTTTCAGAATTTTTGTCCAAATATAACGGATAAGGATCGTCTGGATAATAAATTTCTTCCAAACGTTTCGCAATTCCAATCACGGAAACTTTTCCACGTAACCCTAAACGATCAATCGATTTTAGAGCAGAACTTAATTGTCCTTTTCCACCATCAATCAAAATTAATTGAGGCAAAGATTCTCCTTCAGCCAAAACTCTTGAATATCGTCTTTCAATCACTTCTTCCATAGTTGCAAAATCATTTGGCCCTTCTACAGTTTTAACATTGAAAATACGATAATCTTTTTTGCTTGGTTTTCCATTTTTGAACACCACACAAGCCGAAACAGGATTCGTTCCTTGAATGTTAGAGTTATCAAAACCTTCTATATGTCGAGGTTCTGCAGGTAAACGTAAATCAACTTTCATCTGATTCATGATACGATTTGTATGACGATCAGGATCGACGATTTTAGTTTGTTTAAGCTGTTCTAAACGATAAATTCGAGTATTTTTTAATGATAAATCGACAATATGTTTTTTATCGCCAATTTTTGGAACTGTAATTTTTCTGAACGGAATTTCTAAACTCAATTCAAACGGAACATAAATTTCTTTCGAAGTTAAATTAAATCGATCTGAAAAATCAATAATTGCGCGCTCCAATAAATCTTCGTCCGTTTCATCCAATTTCTTTTTCCATTCCTCTGTATGCGACTGTATAATAGCACCGTGATAAATTTTCATGAAATTGACATACGCATATTCTTCGTCTGACGTAATCGAAAAAACATCAACATTGGTAATCGTTGGCGAAACAATTGTAGATCGAGATTGATAATTCTGCAACGCTTCAATTTTTTCTTTAATCATTTGCGCTTTTTCAAACTTCAAATCCGATGCATATTTCGTCATTTGATTGACCAAATATTGTTTTGCTTCGTTAAATTCTCCTTTGATAATATTACGAATTGCCGAAATTTGTTCGTTGTATTCTTCTTCGGTTTGATAAGCTTCACAAGGACCAAGACAATTGCCAATATGATATTCTAAACAAACTTTGAATTTATGATTTTCAATATTTTTCTCGCTCAAATCGTACGAACATGTTCTTAGTTGATACAATTCTTTGATCAAACCTAACAAAACTTTCATCGCTTTTCCGTTAGAATATGGTCCAAAATATTCCGAACCATCTTTGATTACATTGCGAGTCGAAAAAATTCGCGGAAATCGTTCATTTTTGATACAAATCCAAGGATAGGTTTTGTCATCTCTTAACAGGATATTATATCGCGGTTGATGTTCTTTAATCAAATTATTTTCCAACAACAACGCGTCATATTCAGAATTTACGTTGATGGTTTCGATGTTATCAATATTACTCACCAAAACACGCAAACGTTTTGAATCGTGTTGTTTATTGAAATACGAATTCACGCGACGCTTCAAGTTTTTCGCTTTGCCAATGTATAACAAATCTCCTTTTTTGTTATAATACTGATAAACACCAGGCGTTTCGGGTAAACTCGCTAATTTTAATTTTACATTTTCATTCATCAAAATACCTCTACAACATTTATTTTTTGCTGTTCATCATCAATATAAATCAAGATTTTGGTCTGAATATTATAACCTAAATTTCTAAAAAAATCTGTATATCTATTCACTTGAAAATGATGATCTAAATCGGGTTGACCAGTTTTATAATCGATAATTGAACAATTATTTTCAGAATCAATTACCACACGATCGGCTCTGAAAATTTGTCCATTTTCATCAATAAAATCGCGTTCATTTAAAACGGTTAAACCTTCAGCAAAATATGGAACTAATTTAGCATCTTGTAATAAATTTTGCAAGGTTTTTTGCAGATGTTCTACATTTTCGACTGAAATTGTACCACGTTGTTTTTCACTTTCGATGATTTTTGGTAAATCATTTTGTGTAACAATTTGCGATAAAATGTTATGAACTGTATTTCCAAATTCGGTGAATTTTAACTTTTCTTGCGCCTTTTCCGAATTCGTATTAATCACTAAACGCGTATTCCAATCCGAAGAATAAATTTTTAACTCAGCCGAAGAGTTTTCTATGATTTTAGGAGTTGAAATTCGTTCTGGAGAACCTTTCAAAATAACTTCATCCTCAGAAAAACCTTTACTGAATACAAATTCGTGTAAATAATTTGCAATATTTTTAGATTTCGAAGATTCTTTCGGTTTTAGCGCTATCATATACAATTGCTCTTTTGCGCGCGTTGTTGCAACATAAAGCGTATTAATTTCATCCAATTGAACCAAATTCTCTTCTTCGTCAATCTTCGATTTTATCGCTTCATTTTTGATTGATTTTAATTCATTATTAATTCCAACATAAAATGTTTCGAACGGATTTTCCTCATCTTTTTGTAATGGAATCCAAATTTTAGAATTCTTACTTTGCCAATCCAAAAATGGCAAAATTACAACTGGAAATTCTAATCCTTTTGACTTGTGGATCGTCATAATCTGAATTGCATCGACACCTTTTGGTGTTTTGATACTCGCTTTATCTTTGATTGTTGACCAAAACTCAAGAAATGAATTAAGATCAGATTCATTTTTTGATGAATATTCTAAAATAACATCCAAAAAGCTCAAAATATAAGCTGGTGAACGCTCTTGTAAATGTAAAGTTCGAATCGCTTTTTCGGTGAAATCGTATAATGAAAGGTTTTGATCTTGAATAAAATCTAAATCAATTCCAAGTGATTTGGTTAATTTTAAAAACTTTGGCAAATCACCTTTTAAGGCTTTTTCAACTGCGATTGTTAAATCATCTGTTTTGAATAATTCTAATTCATAAGCCACCATCAAAAAACGAATTTTTGATTGTTCGTCTTGTGGATTTGATGTGATTTTGAACAAATATTCAATCAATTGAATTTCGAAAGAATTTTTTAACAATAAAGCTTCATTTGAAATCACAACCAAGTTATTTTCGGTCAAATATTTCGCTAACAAAATCCCTTGCGCATTACTACGAACCAAAATCGCAATATCTTTTAATGAAAAACCATTTGCTCGACAATCTTCAATTGTTTTAAGAACTAATTCTAAATTTTGTTCTTTAAATAAATCTTTCGAACGACCTTCTTGCTCAATGAAATTTATTTTGACAAAACCATCTTTTTGATGATTAGTTAATTGTTTATTTCCAATCTCGTACAAATATTGAAAACTCGGCAAATTGAGTTGTGGCGCGATAAACGAATACAATTCATTGTTAAATTGAATAATATTTTCGTGACTTCGCCAGTTTTTTTCTAATTCTTCAACTTTAATATTTTCTTCCTCTTTTCGATCGATTAAATCAATCATTTGTGCAGGATTTCCACCTCGCCAACGATAAATAGACTGTTTTGCATCGCCAACCAACATAATCGTGTCAGATTGCGCACGCGCATTTTCGACCAACGGATTCAGATTATTCCATTGTAACGTCGATGTATCCTGAAATTCATCAATAAAATAATGATTGTAGCGCGAACCAATTCGTTCGTAAATAAAATTGGCTGGCTGTTGTTGCAGATTTTTACTGATAATGGTATTAAATTCGTTAATCAATAAAACATTTGAATCTTTTTTGATCGAATCCAATGATTTTTCAACTTCATTAATCAACGAAATTGAGGATATATTTTTTTGAATTGAGGTTAACAAAAGTAAGTGATCATTGATGTTCGCAGCTTTTTCGAACAAATCTTTCACTTGAGGAAAAATAGATTCTGCTATTACATCTTTCACTTTCGAAAGATAACCTTCTTCCAAAATATCTTTTGTATTCGCATCGGTTGGTAAAATCAAACCAAAACCATCAAAGTTTTTTAATTTCTGGAAAAAAGCAGCAATTCCTCGACTTTTTCCTGGTAATTCATTTACCGAAATTCCATTGTTTGCAAGCAATTCGAAAAACTCATTTCCGATTGTAATCAAACCATCTTTCAAAGTTTTTATATCATCAAAAATAACTTTTCGGTAACGAATAAATTCGTCTAACGAAATGTTTTTTAATTTTTCTAAATCTTGTAAATGTCTATCATTAGAAATGTCCGAAGTGTCTGAAGAAAGCGTTTTTCGAATATCCCACGATTTATTTGCGTCCATATTATCCAATGCAATTTTGATCATTGTTTGCGTTAGTTTTTCGTCTTCCCCAATTTTTGAATACAACAAATCAACAGATTCATTAATGATTTCATTCGTATTCATTTCGACATCAAAATTCATTGATAAACCCAAATCTTGTGCAAAAGATTTCATCAATCGAAGATTAAATTTATCAATCGTAGAAATCGAAAATTTGGAATAATTATGAAGAATCGCAATCAGAATATTGTATGCTTTTGTCTTAATGATTTCAGGCTTCAAATTCAGTTCTGAAGCTAATTCTAGAATATAGCCATCTTCTTTTGGATTAGGGTTTTTGGCAATTTCTTCTAAAGTTTCGATGATACGTTCCTTCATTTCGCCGGCCGCTTTATTGGTAAATGTAATGGCTAAAATATGCTCGAAATGATAATCGCTTTCATTCGTCAATAACAACGAAAGAAATTCCTTTACCAATGTGTAAGTTTTACCTGCTCCAGCGGAAGCATTGTAAATTTTGAAATCGCCTGCTTGTAACAAATTCTGAATTTTTAGGAAAGTTAAACAATCTTCTCAAAAATAGAAAATCAGAATGCCAAAACATGACGTACTAAAAAAGGAAACCTGAACGAGTTTCCCTTTTTTTTGAATATGTTATAAATACTATGAAATTTTTATTATTTCTTAATTTCTTTTTTTAATTCTTTTTGCCTTTTTTCAATCTCTTTTAGCATTTGTTTAGTATTTTTTTCTTGTAATTCTAGTTCTTTCTTTTTCTCCTCAAGATGTTTACTCATTTCTTTTGGATCTTCAGAATAAAATGTTTTTACAGTAAAAGTACCTAATTTTTGTATTTCGGGATTTTTGGGATCAACTTTAAATTTCGTTACTTCTCTTGCAGAATGCGGTTCTACTGTAATTGCCCACGGATTTTTAGTATCCGTTTTTACAGCTGCAATATCATAATCTCTTGCTTGCGCATTTTTTACTTGTTTTTCTATTTCTGTATTATCAACTACTTTATTTTTTGAAAAACTTAAACTATAACTATTATCAATTCCTTTTGATTTTAATTGATTCTCTAAATAAACTCTATCAATTTCAGAACTAATAATTTTGTGCTCAACACCATTTTTATCTGTATAAATAGAGTAACCATTTTTCAACGTAATATTATTTTTTACTGTTGGCATTTTAGCTGTTTTTACTTTTTTATCGATATTCGGAATGTCTTTTTCAGAATTGAAAATTTTGATGATGCTTGAATCTTTTTTGATAACTTCAATAAAATCTTCACCTCCGCTTTTTCTTACAAAAACTTTTTCGATATCTTTTGGATCAATTTTTTGCAAAACTTTTCCGTCCGTTCCATATAAAATTGTAGGAACCATATTTTTCTTCAAAACAATATCTTTTATTTTGATAGAATCATTCAGAATGATATCTCCTGCGTCATTCAAGATAATTTTGTTTTGCGGATTACTTTTCAAAATCATTTTTAACTCATCTTTCGTAATCACTTTTTCTATTGGAGTTGTTGTTTTAGCTTGATCTGTTTTGAGAAGCGAATCTCTCAAAGTAGTTGCTTGTCCAAGAAGAATTTCGGCTTGCGATTGAACAGGTTTTTCCAACGCTTGTTCCACTTTTTGAGCTTTTATCTCAACTTCTTGCGCAAACGATTTTTGACTAAAAAGTACAAAAGCACTCAATATAAAAGGCAACGAAGCAAAAGATAGAATTTTCACTTTTCGTTTTGATGTATTTTTTGTCATCATAAGCAGGCGTTTTTTAGTTAGAATAAAATTGAAATTACTTGCCATCATCGATGGATTTTGCGTTGCAATACAATCCAAAATTTGATGTTGGTAAGTTTTTAAATCTGAGTTTCTTTTCAATACATATTCATCTGCCAAAAACTCGTGATTTAGTTTGATTGATTTTTTATAGAAATAAATAAACGGATTGAACCAAAAAAGAATTTGAAAAATTTCAATTAACAAAATGTCCAAACTATGTTTCTGAATGCAATGCGCTTTTTCGTGATCAATTAAATTTTGATGTAAACTTTTTAGTTGCTTTTTCGGAATAAAAATATATTTCCAAAAACTATACGGCTGATTCGAATCTAAATCAAGAATATATGTAATTTCTTGATCTTTGATTTTTTCCTCAGTCTTAATTTTGAACATCAATTCGTACAAATTGTAGATAAATCTTACAAGAAATATTACGCCAACCAAAATGTAAATAACAGTCAAAATATCACCAAAATTAATTCCTTTTTCTTGTTGCAACAATTCAGGGTTTTGCATTAGAAAAGCCAATAATTCGGGCGAAATATTTGTTTCTGTCGCTGTGATAGGCAAATCAATTTTGTACAAAGGCGCGATTAACGAAAATATCAACGAAAACAACAGATAAAAACGATTGATTTTATACATGCTTTCGCGTTCCAAAAAAAGTTTATAAAACGAATATAAAAATCCGGAACAAAGAATAAATTTTATAAAAAAAGCAACCATAGGTTATTTCTTTTTGCGATCTATTTCGTTGTCAATTATATCACGTAATTTTTCTAATTCTTCGACCGACATATTGTTCGATTTTGCAAAAAATGAAGCAAATTGTGTTGCCGAATTATTAAAGAAGTTCGAAATCATTCCTTTTACTTCTTTCGAAAAATAATCATCTTTTTTCACCAAAGCATAATATCGACGCGAGTTTCCCATTTGTTCGTAATCAATATAGCCTTTGTCATGCATCCTTTTTAATAAGGTTGAAATTGTAGTATTTGCAGGTTTTGGATCGTCATACGAATCGATAATATCTTTCGCAAAAACTTGTTTTCCGCTCCAGATAACTTCCATTACTTCCTCTTCTCTTCTTGATAATTTAACTTTCATATCTACAACTGTATTTTTATTACTACAAATATAGAATTTAATTTGACAAGGCAAAATTGTTTTACAAGTAATCACAAAAAAAAGGAGCTAAAAGCTCCTTTGTATATTTTGATTTGAAATAAATTACATTTCAGCTAATTTATACGCTATACCAACACTAAAGTATGTGTTAGTAATTTTGTAATTGTCATTTATTGTTTGTGAATAATAATCATTAATATTTGATAATCCTTTTGTAAAACGAGCATTGATTTCTAATTCATCTGTAATTTTATATGCTGCACCAAAATTTAATCCGAAATCAAATGTTTTGAAATTATCTACAAATTTTTCTTTTTCATTAATTTTTCCTTCTTCAGTTTTCTTTTTAGCAGAAACTAAGAAACCTAATTGTGGACCAAATTCAACATTTAATCCATCCATAATTTCATAACGTCCCATCAATGGAATATTAATATTATGTGTAATTAATTTAGCTTTTGAGTTATCATTTGTTTTCAATCCAGCTCCTTGTTTAGAATATAATAACTCTGGTTGAAAACTAATTTGATCTGTTATTTTGTAGTTTGCATAACCACCAATATAAAAGTCAGTTCTAAATTTAGTTCCTAAACCATTTCCCTGACTATCAGAGTAAATTTTTCTAGAATCACCAGATAAAGTCGGGAAGTTAAGACCTCCTTTTACTCCTAAATCAATTTGCGCATTTGCTGCACTTAATCCACCGAAAAGTGCTATTCCTAAAATAAGTTTCTTCATTTTTTTATTACTTAAGTCTGAGTTATAATAATTAATTCAAAAGTAAAGTTTTATTCATACAGAAGATTGATTTACACTTTAAAAAAATCAATAATACTTTTCTGATTCACAATTTCTGTGCCTTATTTGTTAAAAATTGATAAAATTTTAAGATTTACAAATATCATCTAAATATTCTAAAATAATTTTAGTTGCATTTGGTGAATCTTGAACAAAATCTCCAGCTTTTTTTCCACTTTCTTTTCGGAAATTTTCATCGTTCATCAAACGATTCATAATTGTATCAAATTCATGTCGATTAGCAATAGAAAATCCTCCGCCAACTTCTATCAAATCCACAGCTTCCTGAAATTTCTTGTATTTAGGACCAAAAACGACAGGATTTCCAAATGTTACAGCTTCTAACGTGTTATGAATTCCTGCACCAAAACCTCCGCCAATATAGGTAATATCTGCATAAGAATAGACTTTTGATAAAATACCAATTGTATTTAGAATAAATATTTTCGAATCGATTAACTCTTGATTGGATGTTTTTTCTAAATCAGAAAATTTAACAGCTTTTTGATTGATTTTATTCAGAAAAGAATTGATTTCAGCATCATTCAAATTATGTGGTGCAAAAACAATTTTCCAATCATTATTTAATTTTTGGTTGATTAAATTCACAAATAATTCTTCATCTTTTGGCCAAGAACTTCCAACAACAATTAATTTCGAATTTTGTTTAAAATCATTCATAAAATCCAATTCATTATCTTGATGAATGATCTGTTTGACACGATCAAATCGCGTATCGCCTGCAATTGTATTTTGTGTGATATTGATTGAATCCAGTAAATCTTTTGATTTTTGATTTTGAACAAAGAAATGATTTATCAAACTTAATTTTTTCGCAAACCAATTATTTCCGTCTTTTTTGAAAAAATTTTGACTCTCTCTAAAGATTGACGAAACCACTATTGTAGGAATGTTTTGCTGATGTAATTCGATAATCAAATTAAACCAATATTCGTATTTCACCAAAATCAAAATTTCTGGATGAAGCACTTTTATTAACTTTTCTGCATTTGATTTTGTGTCCAAAGGCAAATAAAAAATAACGTCTGCGCCTTGATAATTCTTTCTAATTTCATAACCAGAAGGAGAGAAAAATGAAACAGCAATTTTATGTGTTGGATAGTTTTCTTTCAATGCTTCGATCACTGGTCTACCTTGTTCAAATTCGCCTAAAGATGAACAATGTACCCACAAAACTTTATCGGTTTCTGAAATTTTAGAAGCTATTTTTTCTTCCCAATTTTTTCTTCCATCTACCCAAAGTTTTGCTTTTTCGTTAAAATTCGAAGCCAATTTTAGCGCCATTCCGTACGCTTTAATTGATGTGTTATAAAATCCTTGCACAATGTTGCAAAGTTAAAAATTTAGAATGAGCTTTTTTTGTACATTTGTTGTAATAATAACGACTTTTTAAAGTTGTAGATTTTGAAAGATTCATTAAGTTATGAAAAAAATACAAATGGTTGACTTACAAAGTCAATATCAAAAAATAAAAGGAGACGTTGATGCAGCAATTTTGAATGTTTTGGATTCGGCTGCTTTTATTAATGGACCAGAAGTAAAACAATTCGAAACTGAATTGCAAAATTACTTAAATGTAAAACACGTAATTCCTTGTGGAAACGGAACTGATGCGTTGCAAATTGCTTTGATGGCCTTAGGTTTAGAGCCAGGTGATGAAGTAATTACGGCAGATTTTACATTTGCTGCAACAGTAGAGGTTGTTGATTTATTGAAATTAAATTCGATTTTAGTTGACGTTGATTATGATACTTTTACAATTGATACAGAAAAATTAAAAGCGGCAATCACGCCAAAAACAAAAGCAATTATTCCAGTTCATTTATTTGGTCAATGTGCGAATATGGACGAGATTATGGCAATTGCAAAAGAACATAACTTATATGTTGTAGAAGATACTGCACAAGCTATTGGAGCGGATTACAAAGGTCGAAAAGCTGGAACAATTGGTCACATTGGTTGTACATCTTTCTTTCCTTCAAAAAACTTAGGTTGTTATGGTGATGGTGGAGCAATTTTTACAAATGATGATGATATTGCACATCGTTTACGTGGAATTGTAAATCACGGAATGTACAAACGTTACTACCACGATGAAGTTGGTGTTAACTCTCGTTTGGATTCTGTTCAAGCAGCAGTTTTACGTCGTAAATTACCTTTCTTAAATGATTATAACGCTGCTCGTAACAAAGCTGCGGCTTATTATACAGATGCTTTTAAAGATATTGATGCATTATTAACGCCTGTAAAAGGAGAAGACACAACTCACGTATTCCATCAATATACGTTACGTGTAACAAATGGTAAACGTAATGAATTACAAGCTTTCTTGACTGAAAAAGAAATTCCTGCGATGATTTATTATCCTGTTCCATTACGCAAACAAAAAGCGTATGATAACGGGCATTATAATGATGCAGATTTTCCAAATACAAACAAATTGGTAGAAGAAGTAATGTCTTTACCAATGCACACAGAGTTAGATGAGGAGCAATTGGCTTACATCACTTCTGCTGTTCGCGAATTTTTTGGAAAATAATTTATCCTAAAAATAATACGAAAAAGCTTCTGATTAGTTTCAGAAGCTTTTTTATTTTCCTAAATTTGATTTCACTATAAAAACTAAATATTAAAAATGAGTAAAATATTAGTAACTGGAGGTTTGGGTTATATTGGCTCGCACACAGTTGTAGCTTTACAAAATGCAGGTTATGAAGTTGTGATTATAGACGATTTATCGAACACAGAAATTGGTGTGTTGGATAAAATTACTTCTATTACAGGAACAAAACCAACTTATTTCGAGATTGATTTAAAAGATCAAGAAAAAGTAAACGAATTTTTCAAAACAAATAAAATAGATGGAATTATCAACTTCGCAGCGCATAAAGCAGTTGGAGAATCTGTTGAAAAACCGTTGATGTATTATCGAAATAATCTTTTAGGTTTAATTAATCTTTTGGATGCAATGAAAGATTTTGATGCTAATAATATTATTTTCAGTTCGTCTTGTACAGTTTACGGACAAGCGGATAAAATGCCTATTGATGAGCAAACTCCACTAAAAAAACCTGAATCTCCTTATGGAAAAACGAAACAAATGGGGGAAGAAATTTTAGAAGATTTCTCAGCAGCATTTGATAAAAATGTGATTTGTTTACGTTATTTCAATCCCGTAGGTGCACACCCAACAGCTAAAATTGGAGAATTACCAAAAGGAATTCCAAATAATCTAATTCCTTATGTTACACAAACTGCGGCTGGAATCAGAGAAGCATTATCAGTTTGGGGAGATGATTATCCAACGCGTGATGGAACGGCAATTCGTGATTATATCGATGTAAATGATTTGGCTGATGCACACGTAAAAGCCGTAACTCGTTTGATCGAAAATAAAAATAAAGCAAAGCTAGAATTCTTTAATCTTGGAACTGGAACAGGATCTACGGTTTTAGAAGTTGTTCACGCATTTGAGGATGCCAATGATTTGAAATTGAAATACGAAATCAAAGAGCGTCGCGCAGGAGATATTATCGAAGCTTATGCAAATAACTCTTTAGCAGAAAAAGAATTGGGTTGGAAACCTGAAACAAAATTATCAGAAAGTATGCGTACTGCCTGGGAATGGCAAAAAAGTTTAGAAAAATAAAAGA